>JAQVZV010000007.1 GCA_028708005.1 Bacilli bacterium | reverse complement strand
GCATACCATTTTCAATATTTATAACTAATATACCCTTGTTTATTAAGTGATTTACACCTACTCTACTGAAGGGCATTTTATTAAGTAAAATTCTTGATATTAGAGAATGATTTACACCATTAATTATATTATCCCCTTGAACAAAACTTCTGGTATTTTCATCATACTTTATTATAATTTCAAATGAACTATTATTTGTTATCATAATAGCACTTTCCTTAATTGCTAAACTTGCTGTGTTATTTTTTAATGCTATTGGATATGTTTTTATATCACTATAGTTCCAGTCAAAGATATTTACGCTTAGTGGACATTGTAACAGGAAAAATTTTTCACATCCTATTTCTTTGTCGCCCTCGCTTTCACATATAAAATTAATAGTTTTTTCAACACCATTACTAATATAAGTATGACTAATATAATCGCCATTGGATAATGTTCCGTAAGGTGTTAATATTTCCTTTCTATAAGTGCTGTTCACGTTTTTTGATTTCACGTCTTGTATTAACCCATTGATTATATTATCTTCGCTTAAATTAAGTTTTAAGACGTTATCCTGTGCAAATATCTTATACATCTTAGCATATTGATTTATTAGTTTAGTTTCTAATATTTTATTTGCTATCATACCAAACGCACCCTTTTCTTTAACTCATCTAAACCACGCAAAATATAAATTGGATAGTCCACCATAAATGATTGAACTGTATCATTATATGTCAAGCTTTTAGTTGCCTCATTTCCCAACTTTGCAATTTTGAATATTACCATTTCAGTTAAAATATTGTCCATCAATAAAGCATCATATATTCTTTTGGTATAATTTTCTACTTCTTTTTTAGTAAGTTCAACTAAAACATTTACTTTTGCTATATCTTCAAATCCAGTTAGAGTGGAAATATTTTCTTGTATTGTAGCCATTTTATCACCCCTTTTTAATTATTAAAAAAAAAGGGTAGGAATTAACCCGCCCTAAATTTTATTATTATTTAGCTACTACAGTAATAGCAACTGCTACATCTTTTCCACCAACTGTTACTTTTGTATCAGCTACTAAGCCAAGAGTTGCTGTTGAATAAGTTGCTTTGTAAACTGCTGGAACAACAACTTTACTTCCATCATTTAAAACTACTTCTACTTCTGTTGGAAGTTCTGCATTTTGAACAACGTTAAAAGCTGTTGCACTTGCTACTGCTGAACCTAATATAACTTTTCTTGCTTTAGTATCATCTACTAATGCAATTATTACATATTGGTCTGCTGTTATTGTGTTATCTTTTGTTTCGATATTATGACCTTGTTCAACGAAAGTATCTTTTTTTAAGAACATTTTTGTTGCCTCACGGGTAAACACATAAACAACTCCTGTTGGAACTAATTTAGAAATTAAAACAGGCTTTCCTGCCACATTACCAATTTGTCCAGTAAACAATATTTCACCTTGATTTGCTGATTTAAAATCAGGGTCTTTTCTTATTGCCTTCTTAAAATCATTTCCACCAAGAATGAATAAACCGTTTTCATCTTCAATATCCATATCTGCAATCGCATCTACTATTAAATCATAGGAAAACGTTGCACCGTCAACACCATAACCGAATTTTGCTAATTCACCAAAGAATTTATCATTACCATAATTTACAACTGATTTTGGCATTCCATCAATCCCAGTTTGAACAAATCCACTATCCTGTAAAGCATCATCATCATTATAAACAAATTTAGCTTGTACTCTTTTAACTGTATAATCATTGTCTACATATCCAACTGAACCAGCATCTGCTGTTTCACCTTTTGCAACTTCTTCTGCTAAACCTGTATAAGTGTATTTTTTAATTTTTTGAACCATTCCATCAGAACCTTGTAAGCTATCATCAATAGTCATAAGTGTTCTTGTTTCAAGCATTGTATTTAAAGCGTTATTAATTCTGTCAGTTATTACCACGTTATTATATATAGTTCCTGTAGCCATTTTTATTACCATCCTTTTTTTTTTTAGTTTTAGTTTTATTTACTTAATTGAATATAAAGTTCTTTGTCAGTATTAAACAAATTTGTTTGTTCAGCTATTGACATTTTCCTAAATTGTTCTTTAGTTATTGCACCAGATGAAGAATTATTGCTGTTCTTTGTTCCAGTAGATGAAACTCTTTTAGTTACTTCTTTTAATACTTCTGCTTTGAATAATTTATCAAGCTTATCAATGTTAGCTTGAGTAGTTTCAGCATCAGAACCAACTACAAAATCAACAAATCCAGTATTCAATCCTTTATTGGATAATACTTTAATTGTTTCATACTTTAAATTTGTCATTTGAAGTTCTGTTAATTGACTTTCTAAATCAGCCTTTTCTGCCTTTAAAAGTTCCTGTGCATCTAAACCAATTAATGATTTTTGTCGTTGTAATTCTTTTTCATATTTTTTCTTTTCATTCTGTGAATTAGTTATTACAGCTTGCTGGATTTTCTTATCTAATTCAGCTTGCGTAATTGTTATATTGTCGGTATCTTTATTATCTTTATCTTTGTTAACGTCAACGTCTTTATCTTTGTTATCTTCCATTCTATACACCTTGCACCCCTCTTGAGTTGTGCATCCTTTTTTAGTTTTATTTGCTTACCCTCGTAAGTGTAAGAGATATTTATTTAATGTCTAATACCTAAAAAGACAAATAAAAAAAACATTCCAAATAGAAATGTTAATTACTGTACTAATGTTTCTTTTTTAATTTCATTATCATAATTATGCTTTCTTTCTTCTTCCAACTGCTTTAACTCATCATCAACGGATTGAATGAAAGGAATTTGTTGTAAAAGTGAACGTGTACTTACAGTATCTTTTAATTTAGATACAGTATCAGAAATAGCACTAATATTTTGAGGAATATTTCTAACAAATGTTATTTTAACATCTGTAAAATCAAAATTATTTCCAAATAAGTTGTAAACATTACATATAATTTCTAAACGTTTTAATAATGCTGTTCTAAAATATGTTTCTTTTTCAACACATAATTGTTCCACACCCATTAAACCCATTTTAGTGCTTTCTGCTGATATATGGCTTTTACTTGCTTGCTGTAAGTCTTTTACAAATGAGAACGTCAATATATCATCAACTATCCTATTATTAAAAGCTTCTCCCTCACTGTTTTTCCCATCACGTGTAAGCCATTCAATTCTTGCATCTCCACCAGTATCACCACTATCGACAGCGAAGATACGATTTGATTTCATTTTTCTTATCGTTTCATCGTCTAAATCACTATTGTATATCACTAAAAAACTTTCATTCAATTCATTGAAGAAGTCCTGACTTGAACTTATACTTTTGTCATAACAATCAGTTAATTTATGAATACACTGACTATCTCCCGTTTTGTCCTCATTATTAAATATTGGAATTATTGGATTTGTTCCGAAATAATGTATCTTAGTTTCAATAAGTTCTAAACCACCATTTGACTGTTTATATATCTTTATATCTGTATTAGAATATAGTTCTACATTCATAGTTTCTTTATTTGTCAATATATCTGTTTCATTCCAAAAACGAATAACATATAATAATTCACCATCAATTTCATTGGAATAAATTAATACTATTTGTTGGGGATTTATTTTGGTGAATTTTAGGTTTTTGTTACTATCAAGGTACAAAAGTTCGTACGCTACGCCAAAAATACTTGCGTCTTTTTCTAAAGATGCATTATGACTTATTTCTTTATTTCTATTCATAGATATAATAGTTGATAATTCTTCATCTGGTATTAAATAACTTACAGGCTTTCCCATAAAATAACCAGAAATTAGGGTAGTAACAAAACGTGAAAATGGAATTGGTATCTTTTCACACGATTTTGTCTTATCTTCAACGGTTTTAGCCATAATCGCTGGATTGAGTACATCATAGTATTTTTTATTTGTTATTAATTGTGGCAGATATTTAGTTTTAAAAGCATTTATATATGCCAAAATTTCCTTTTCATTCAATTGCTTGTCTTTATCTATATAAAACAAGTTATCACCTTCCTTTATTTTATTTTTATAGTCTAACTGTTAATATCTTAGGTTTTCTTTTGACCGATTGAATTGCATATCTTAAAGCATCACAAAAATGGTTATAGCTGTCTATTGGAATATTTTGGTATTCATTTGATACCTTATCTTTTTTATATGAGTAATTGTCAAATTCATCTTGTATGCCTGTACAACTTGGATGTACTATTAATTCATACTGATTTATACGCTGTACTCCATTCATAATACTTCCATGACCTTTCCGTGCTGGCTTAATTCTTTCAATACCTAACCTTTTAATTTCTTCTATTGATTTACGTTCAGCACTATCTGCAATAATTGTTTCTTTTGCATATCCTTTATCTTTAATCATTTGTGCGATTTCATTATTCAACATACCTGTTTTCCCGTACTCGTCAAACAAATACAACTTCATGTTTTCATTGTCGCAAATTCCACATATCAAAGCTGATTTGTCATTTATGTAACCAAAATCAAGCCCAAATATTGCTATTGTGTTTGGTTGTTTTAATATCTGTCTGTAGTCAAATTCTTCTACAGTGTAGGAATAGACCAATTTATCTAAATTAGAAAATTCACCTTCAGACTCTATTCTCCATCTCGCATAATTCCTATTCTTTAATCGTTCCAAACGTTTAATAGTTGATTCATCACACCACTTGTTATCACGATATGTTGTTTTCTTTATATATGTATCTTCTGGAATTGTATTAGTAGAAAAGCCAAAAAAAGAATACACAAAATTTGCTTTGCTTACAGGGTTGAATGAAAAGTAAAGCTGTTTTGGTATATTATTTCTACCCCTTACAGTTCCATCCATGATTTCGATATCTGATGCATTGAAATTACTTGTTTCCTCTGCCCAAATTACTGAAATGTTAACGTATGCCTTAATATCCTCGCTGTTTTTTAATCCTATCATTTTTATCCAACTACCATTAGGAAATTCAATAGTTGATGATGATTTGTTAATTTTAACTTTGTCATATATTTGAAACTTAATTAAACTATCCATTGCTAATTGCCAGATAGTTGCCTCAACTTTATTGCCCTCTTTCATAAGCCATAACATACGGTGTTTGTCATTCGCACACATAATCAAAAGTTTGTCACAAATATAGAAACTTTTTCCAGATGAACGTCCACCATAAAAAACGTTGTACCTTGTACTATAATCGAATAAATTATCAATATATGCTTTATTGAACATATTTTTTTCTATTTTAATATCTAATATTTCTTTCACCTACTTTTACTATCTGCTTATATTTAATACCCCTTTTACTTGCTTATTTAGCTTGAAATAGGGGTGATTTATTAAGTTTGGTTATTGGTTGAGTAAATACACCATTGAATAATTGCGTGCGTTTAAATTGATTGTAGTGCGTTTAAGTTAAATTATCTTGAGTATAGCTTTCCAACAATGTTGTAACCCTGTCAAAGTAAAGGGGAATTTAATAGCGAATTAGTATATGCTTAACTACTAAAAGCACCTTGTCTAAGTGGGGGGAAATAGCCATTAAAACGTTGATTTTATCCTAATAAATATACAAGTCAATGTATGCTGAAAGTTCTAACTTCAACTAACTTCTTATTATTTGTCCTAATTCTTTATACATTTCAACATAATAAAGCAAGGAAAACAATGAACAATCACTGTAACCCTTGCAATTACTACATTCCTATACTTTAATCAATCCAATATAATATACTATTATATGGTACAAAGTTGATGTTTTGCGACATAACTAATAGTTAATGACAAATCAATATACATTCGTATACATTCCCAATTCCAACCATTTAATCAATTATTCCTCTATTTCTTCCTCATCATCAACTAAGCTTATTCTAATTTCTTGTTTGGTATTTTCTGTAATGTTTACTTTGGTATCTAAGTAATTATTTAATTTTAAAATAGTTTCACAAGCTTTAACTTTATCTCTACCAGCACCATTTTTAGCAACATCTACTATACCTTTCATAGCATCAGCTAAATGCTGTTGATATAACTTTTCACAAGCTTTTCTATATGCTTTAACAAACAATTCGTTATCTAACCATTTGTACAATGTACTTCTTGGAACACTTAAATCATTACAAGCCTGTGTTTTATTACCACCATTACCAATCAATTCAGCTATTATTTCTAATTGTATAGGTAATAATTCTTCATTGAATGTAAACCTACCTTTTTTATCTCTTGTTGTTCTATTTTTATCTACAGCCATCTATATCACCTCTTTCATATCTACTACTTCAAAGTATTTATCATTATCTATAAAATACTGTTCACACTTGTCAATGTATACACCATATCCAGCAGAATTATTACCATATACATATTCAACTCTTTCTTTGTTAACGCTTTCATAATAAAAATAATTAATATATTCTTTCAATTCATTCCAATCAATGAAATACATTAACTCTTTGATGCTGTCGTAATAGACTAAGACATCACATTCACAATAGCGATAGAAACCGTCTGATTTTATTCTCATATTCTGTATATCCTCAATAAAGAAACGTCTTAACCTGCTTACCCACATCTTACCAACTAAGCAATCATTTTTTACTTCTACAGTATACATATCCTTATCGTCATCATATACAAGGTAGTCAATATCTTTTACTTGCCATTCCTTAATATAACGCACATCTTGAATATCCTTACCCATATAAGTCATATATTCAGCAAACACATCTTCAGCTATTTCCCCAACTTTTAAACTATCTTCCCAACTTCTTTTATTTGTTTCCATACTATCTTTCCCCACATAATTTTATAGTCATACTTCTTTTATTATCTGCTACACGTTTAAAGTTACGGGCAACTTAATTACAATAAAAAAGCACCAATTAGAAAATTGATACTTAACTTAATTCTTTTATTTGTTGTCTAATTATCCTGTAAGAATGTAGGAACTTCTGCAACTCTACATTACTTTTATATTCTGCCAGCAAGCTTGATACTTCTTCTTCTACTTGTCCATAATATTTGTTATTATTATCCTTGCCCCAAACGATCACTACATTTTTACTAACTAAATAAGCCAGCACATTTAAACTATATATCTTTCTGTTCATCAGCATTACCCTTACCTACTAATTTTTCAATATTATCAACTATTTCATCAAGCGTTCTATTCTTTTCCATCTTTTCAATTATTTCATTACATTGTTTTTGTACTATTAATGTTAGACGCAAACTTTCATTAACTGAACTATGTAAATCATCTAAATCCTCTGACATATCTTCTAATATATCTGATACTTCCAAACATAAGAAACGTATATCCTTTGTTAATTGCTTTCTACTTCTGCCAAATAATTTAATTCTTAATTTTTCTAACATTTCTTTTTCTCCATTTCTATTATTTTTTTGCATTAAAAAAGACACCTAATTTTAATAAGTGTCTTGATTATTTATTTATTTAATTAAAAATTATCTTCTAAATATTCTATGCCTTTCAGTGTCAATTTTGGAGTTCCAACATATTGTTGTATTTTATTTTCTTGTCCATTTCGAAAAAATTGAATATCTTTAATAAATTTTTCATCTAATGTAATTTCTAAAGCATTAAAAAATTCGTCTTTACTTACCTTAAAAGTATTTTCTGTTATTTTTTCATCATTACCTTTTTCAATTTCTTTTAATATTATACCTATTAATTCCTTTTTAACCATAAAGCAATACCCCCATAAAATATATTTTCCATAATTCTACCATATTTTACAAGATATTGCAAACGTTTATTCTAATAATGTAACATTAATTACCTTATAAGTATCACCACTTACTTCAAATTCAACAATAAAATTAACCCTAACTGTTGCACCTAAACTATTTTCAGCATCCACATAAGAAATAATTTGATATTTATCTCCTGTTGATTTTTTTATACTTTGACCATTATAACTAAATGGAAATTTTGCTGTTGATGGTGATTTTAATTTTTTCTTAACTTCATCTTTAGCAATAGCCCAAGCCATCCCTTTTTCTTCATCATTTGTCGATAAATTATAACCAGAATTTATATTTGTTGTTTGATTCCAAGCAGTATCAGTAAATTCATATTCTTTACCTTTTGATATTATTTTTTGGTGAGTCGGTGTAATTATCATTCCAATTCCTAAAGGAAAGTCTAATTCTTCAAACTTTTCAGCCAAATATCGTCTTTCGCCAGACATCAATTCACTATATTGACTTGAATTAACTTCAACACCATATTTATCAATTTTATATTTTCTTTCTGTGGTATGTGTTCCTATAAATTTAACATTAATTTCTGCATCATTAATACCATAGCTACTAAATAACTCTTCTACTTTGCTAATATACTTATCTATAACTTCCTTTTTTATAGCTTTTTCTTTATTATTATTAATTACAGATATTGTTATTAAAGTTAATATCAATATCATTGATACTAAAAGTATTACTTTATCTCTCTTTTTCACAACCTACCCCCGTATAATTATATTTTTTATTTATTATTCAATATAAATTTAATTGTATCAATAACTTCATTTAGTTTTTGAATTGATACAGTATACGCTTTATCGCTTTTTTTGATTTTTGCCCCTCTTATCATAATAATTTCATATGATGGATTTTGAAAATCATTTATACTAATTTTTGAAGATAAATAGTTAACAGTATCCTTTTTATTCATCCCACCTATTATTGCACCTGCTTCGCCTGCAAGTATGCTACCACCTATAATATTTCCATAACTTAAACTTGTAGAACCATCTTCAATAAGTTCAATACCCATTATATCATCATAATTAATTTCTTTTTTTGGTAAAGTGCTTAGTTGAATAGTAACTTTTTTATTTTTATTATCAAATGCAACATACGGAAAAATACCATTATCTATTGAATCATTAAGTACAATAACCTTATCATAGTTTGCCATCATCTGTGAAGTTGTTTTAGTAACAGTTATTTTGTCAGTATTAGCTTTATCATTTTCATTTATCTTCAATACCAATAAAATTAAAATAGCTATAATTATTGCCACAAGTACTATCAATTCATTTCTACCCCCATATAATATATTTTACCAATATTTTACTACTATTTACATATTATTGCAAACGTTATTTAACCAAATAATTCCTTCCATTGCTTTTCAGCATCTTTATTAAAAAAGAATTCTTCTTCAGCAATAGGAAATTTATCTTTTATATCAATTATATTATCTTGATTATTAAACTTCCAATCATCACTATCAGCATAAAAATCATTCATACTTTCAGCTAAATTATCATCAACAACATTATTAACAACTGTTTCAACTTTGCTATGTTTCTTTATTAATGCTGGCAATTTCTTTTTTGTAAAGTTGCTTTGAATACAACTAATAATATAAGTGTATTTATTAAATTGTTTAGGAAAATTCTTACCACTTAAAGAAGTAGTGAATGACCTCCTATTCCCTTTTAATATATCTATTACAACTTTATCAGCAGTAATATCAGTTATATCATTCTTGACCAATTCTTTTTGAACATATCCAATAAGCGAATTGACTTTCTTATCTATATAATTATTATTTGCCAAAGTTTCATCTGTAATATCATAATACTTAACCATATTATCATAAAATACATTAACACATCCATCAGAACTATTAACAGGTGGCAATATATCGTCAAATATATCATCATTATCTATTTCATTAACATATTTACCAATTGGTGTAAAACTTTCTTTATTATCATCATTGGTGGGAACTTCTTCATCATCAATTATATCTTCTGCAATATTAAGTAAATAATCACCTTCACCCTTATAAAATTCTTCCAGTGGAAAGAAATATTGATTAGCATATTGACTATTACCTTTTCTATACAATATATAATCATTATCTGCTAAAGTTTTAATACACTTAATAATAGTATCTTTGCTTAATCCAGTTTCTTTACATAATAAGTCTTTAGTGGGAAAACATTGATTATAATTTTCATCTTTTTTACCATGTCTGTGACTTATAAGCATAAAATATACAATGGAAACATTAGGATGGAAGTCAATACATAACTCTTTCATTGTGTTATTATCAACTTGTGTAAATCCTGTTACTATCATTCCCTTTTTATCTAAATCACAATATAAACCTTTACTACTATAAACTAATTCTTTCTTTTTCATATTTAATACTCTCCATAATTTTAATTTTATAATAATTATATTAACAACTAAACAATACTTAAATAATTCATTTTCTTTATTGGAATGTTTTGACCTTGACTTTGAACTTTATATTTTAAATATTATGCACAAATTCTGTAATGTTAATGTAGGAATTTCAATATAATTCATATAGTATATTCATATAGTACATTCATATAGTAGGAGGGGTAACTATTACTACCCTTACAGTAGTAACTATTACTACCCTTACAGTAGTATCTGTTACTACCCTTGATTATTAAGAGTGGTAACTGTTACCCCTATTGATTATACATATTCTTAAACATAGTGAACTATTCACTATATTAAACTAATGTTCTACATTTCCATTTTTCCCAAACTTCAACCGTATCTTCTTTATTGAATACAAATACTAAAACATCATCATCATATGTTGGTTTAGCTGTATATTTACTAATTTCTAACCTTATTGGCATAACACCATTCTTTATGTATCTCTTTGCTTGTATTAAGTTGATTATTTTTATTTCTTCCATGTTCAATACCCCTTATAATTTTAATTTTTTATTATCACATTCCCCTAAACAGCATAGGGCAAAAAGCCAAGACCTTTTGTCCAAGAAAGAAGTAAGTAATTACTTCAATAGAGTTGGCATTCTCCTCTACACTGTTTAGGGGATAGGAACATAATATTTATTTGTAGCATTTAAAATGCAAGTATATTTTATTTTACTATGTTAGGAAAACTGTTTTCCTTACCCCTATAGTGATACTAATATTTCGATTGTCAAAATGATTTGTTCGGTTTTACCGACTAAATTAACTTGTCATACAATTTTGTACAATCACTGTAATTAAGTTATATCAACAATGGTATGGATAATTTTCTAAATCAAACAGCTATTTTTAACTTATTATTTTTAGTTTTTTCCCTGTTAATTTCTTCAGCACAATCAGCACAATATTTCATGCGATTAGAAGTTTTAACCACTCTTTCCCCACAGTTTTCACATTGTATGGAATTTGTTGGAATGTTTTCCTTGATGTTTCCTAATATAATGTCCCCAAAACTATCCCATAGACTTCTTTTATTATTACTTTTAATGTCATGGTAGTAATATTTAACCAACACATCAGTTACATAAATTTCATTACTGTTAATTTTTAAAGTTTCATTTTTTATAAATGTTTTAGCAAATTTATGTTTCTCTTTCACATCTTCTTTACTGTAAAACTTTTTATTCCCAGTTAGATATTTAAACTTTTCAATAATTTCCTTTGCTTGTTTGGTGGAAGTATTTATATTTTTATTATGCAGTAGCATCTTATAATCAAATGTTCCACAATTTTTAGCTTTAAATGTTATTGATGGATTTGCTACTAACTTTTCTAACCTATTAACCACATTATCATTAGTTTCAGCATACTTTTTATCTAATACCTTTTCCCTTTTACCAACATTTAACTTATATTCTTTTTTATTCTTATCCTTAATGTATCTAAAGAAATGAGGTAACTTTGTATTAGTATATTGACTTAAAAAATTTGTCATTTGTGTTGATTTAGTGGGAAGAAATTCACTCTTAGTATAGTCGATTATGAAATTGCACCACATTGTAAGAAAATCCATTGCCTTAAATTCATCTTCACTAATTTTCCCACTGTTCCATATTTTAGTTAGGTTATTTGTTGTACCACCAACACTTTTTCCAAAAGCAGAAGTCATTGAACTAAGTAAAGTTTCATTTGTTATTGTAGTTGATTTCCCACTTTTCATGTCATAATACAATGGAATGAATTTATGTCTTTCCATAACCCTTTTTGCAACTTTTACAATAGTAGGTTCAGCTATAATCAAAGTTTCATCACCATCTACATCATAAGCCATTGTAAGTGAATTAGTTGAGAATATGCTTGTATAAACCCCTTTTGCCTTATACCATTTACTTGTTTTATCATTAATAACATTAGTGTTAATACAGTGGCTAAAATTCAAATGAGGACTTCTTGTAAGTGATACTTCTTGCTTATCTATAAAATGATTGCAAGATACTTCACCCTTATTTAATAACCCTTTTGGAATGTTTGGATTTTTCTTTGTATGAGGTAAAAATAACCATTCAGCAAAGGCGAATACATCTGGTAAAATAAAAGTATATGTTCCGTTAACTTTAAACTTACCTTGCTTTGCATTGTCAACTATACTTTGATTAGTTTCCCTTAATACTTTTTTTGTATATTTATCATTTAATAATTCTGGATATATTTCTAATGCTTGTTGCCAATTATTCTTTTTCTCATTCTTTTTGGTGGCATTTAAAGCATTTAAAATTGATTGTCTATCTTTACCTATATTATTGATCGTGTCATTTGTATCTTTTAATATTTCCCTTAATTCTTCGTCTGTTAAATCATACAAAGTCTGTAAAGCTTGATAACTAAACTTAGCATTTTTAAATTCTTTACTTTCACCCATACATTTACTTGCTTCACAATTATTTTCGATAAATTTCGTCTTATAATCGTTCCAATTTTTATAGTATTTCCACATTTTGAATTGTGATTTAGTGAATATGTATTCAATATTATCTTTTAATATATCAAAATCCCTATTCCATATATCTTTAACTTTTCCAATTTTAGTTGTATGTATTTTTTTACCTTGTATCCAAGCGTTCTTTTTTTCTTCAGCACGTTTTTCCTTTATAAAATCCTTAAAATTAAATTCCACCATTAGACCTTTAACAAATGGCATCCTTACAATACCTGTGTAATTTAAGCAAATTCCAGCACCATCCATAACAGGAATAGTTATATCTTTATTCTCTTTTGTTATTTTCCATAAGCCTTTTTCATCATATTTTTCATAATCAATAAAATTAACTTCTTCCATTGGTAAAATATTCTCAAAATCATTAACGATAATACATTTATTAATATCAAAGTCTAACCATTTTTCAGATGCAGTTGTTGTCAGTGCTAAATATGATAGAAATTTATTAACAATTACACCTTTTTCATTAATTTTGTCAATAGTTAAGCCACAATATATTGTTTGTTGGTGAATTTTGAATATTTCTTCTTCGATAAACATAACTTTTTTATCTTTCAACATTCCAGATGATGCAGTAAATAATATGTAATGCTTGTTATTATAATCAAAGCCATTTTTAATTAAATTGTTTAATATGTCATAGTGATAAATTCTAATTACAATTAAATTATCTGTTATTTCGTCCGTATTAATATCTAAT
>JAQVZV010000006.1 GCA_028708005.1 Bacilli bacterium | reverse complement strand
CCTTCTTCTACTTCAACATATGTATCTTGTCCATCCTTGTTTTTATCAACCTCAAAAACATAGATTTGACCATCGCTCATTTCTTCATCGTCACAGTCGCATTCTTCATCACAATCACATTCATATTCTTCGTAAAGAATGGCATACTTTTTATTTTTATATTCAAACTCTTTAACGACTTCTAATTCATATTCCTCTCCATCTTCGTCAACTACAGTAGCTATTTTAATTTCTTTTTCCATAATTAATTACCTTCTTTCTATTTCCTCAAGTATAACATACTGAGAATCATTTTTAAATATATAAAATTAATTTTATATCATTTATTAATATGCCTAAGTTTTAGGATATTATTTATCAATCACAAGCTTATTCATTTTTAATAATATATACTCTTCCCTCCTTATAAAAAGCATAGAAGATATTATTCAAAGGTACATCTTCTTTAGTTAACATGTCATATACCCATTGTTCATTTTTATTTAACATTTTTAATATTGAATATTGTACCATACCATCTAAAATAATAGGGATTGGGAAAGCACGATTGTCTTTACTATATTCATTAACTAACAATTTCCCAGCAGCGCCTAAATGGGCGTTTTCAACATCTTCAACGCTTTTTATATTCTTTTCTTTCAATTGTTTTAATAAATCATTAAGATAACGATGTTTTCTTATCATCTCTTTAAAACTTAAAGTACCCTTTGCAATAATATGTGAAGGTTTCCTACTAAATATATTCTTTAAATAAATAATAATAACCTCTATATACGGAATTATTAATTGAACACAAAAGATTAGGATTATGATTATAAGTGCATATATAAATGAATAATTATTAATAGGAATATTTAAAGTAATAATATTAGATAGTAATAAGAAAATAATAAGATCCATGATACTTAGTTGTGGGATTTTTCTTTTACCCATAAACCAATATAATCCAAAAAGAAGAAAATATAATAACCCTACCGTCAGTATTTGCATATAATCACCTATTAAGTAATGGTTGATGTTATATTGTTTTATTCAAGAGAATATAATTTATTGGGTGATTATAATGAAAAATTATTTGAAAGTTTTAGGATACGTTGGTATTGGTATCTTAGGTTTAACTTTAATATTAACAATTCTTAGTTATTTTGATTTATTAGGTGATACAGTTGTAAATATTATTAAGTTATTGATAACTATTATTTCAGTTGCAGTTGGTGGTTATATGATCGGTCAATCAAGCATCAAAAAAGGATGGCTTAGTGGCTTAAAGCTTGCAGGAATAATAATAGTACTATTGTTTTTATTAACACTTATCTTTCGCTTAGGATTAAGTCTTAGAAGCATTTTATATTATGCTATCATTTTAGCTTCTTCTACCGCAGGTAGTATGATTGGTATTAGCTTAAAAAATGAAAAAAAACAATAAACATTATTAAGTTTAAAAAAGAGGATTGCCTCTTTTTTAGCTTACATATAGAGCAATCTTTCATTTTGATATCTACTGATATTAAGATTTTTTTATTACCAACTTTTGTTGTTTTTCTTGTTTGCCAAGTGATTTTAAACTCTTCTTTGGTGTATGTAAATTCTCTGGCATAGTTCCATCCATCTGTTTTATAGCATTTCTTACTATTTTACCAACATTGTAATGAGTATCATTCGCACCTTTTTCTTTATTAATATTATCCCTTTTCAATTTTGCTTCAGTTTGATCAATTCTAAATAAATTGGCACTAAGTTCTTCGCTTCCCATATTATCTAAAATTTCTTCTCTATATCTCAGTCCCTTTCTTCTTGCAATATCGTCTGCTGTTTCTCCGTTGTATAATCCTTTGTATCCAGCATTATGAAACCTATCAAAATTTTTTACACCCGCATTTTTAGCTGTTTGATTAAGTGAAAAATTCACCTTTTTTGTTTTGTCTTTTTTATACAATCTTCTTTCTTCTTCGGTTAAACCGAGATATTCTTTTTCTGACAATTCTTTTTCTCTGGTTTTGATAGCGAAATATAATTTTTACTTATGAATTACTAAAATATTGACTATCAAATTATTTGATTTATTGAAAATGGCAAGTCGTTGTATAATTTAAATTATTTCAGCCTTTCCTCTTGGTGTCTACTTATATTTAGAAGTATCCCTACACTAATCATTGTAATTAATAAACTTGATCCTCCATAACTTAAAAATGGCAATGTAACCCCAGTAACTGGTACTATTCCCACAACAACCATTAAGTTTAATAAAGCTTGGAAAGCTATTTGAAATGTTATTCCAAAAGCTAAGAATTTACCAAATAAATCATCTATATTAAGGGCAATTTTAAAGCCTCTTATAATGATTATAAAAAACAAACTGGAGACAAATAATGCTCCGACAAAGCCAAGTTCTTCAGTTATAATAGCAAAAACAAAGTCTGTTTGTGGTTCTGGTAAATAGAAGTGTTTTTGAATTGAATTACCTAAACCTAAGCCCAATAACCCACCTGGCCCAATTGAAAATAATGATTGGATTGTTTGAAAACCGCTTCCTAACGGGTCTTGCCACGGATTTAAAAATGAAAGTATTCGCCTGACACGATAAGGAGCGGATGCAATTAATCCTACAACGCCTCCTAAGCCTAGAATACTTATCTTCGTAAAGAAAGACATTTTAACACCTGATACAAATAAAAGCCCAACAATTGACGTAACTATAATTACACCCGTTCCAAAGTCTGGCTGCAGCATAACTAAACCAAAGATAATAATTGTAATTACCAAAATAGGAAATACTCCCTTTTTGATTATCTTTAATTGTTTTATGTTTTTAGAAAGATACTTTGAAGCAAATATAATTAATCCTAATTTTGCAAATTCACTTGGTTGAACACCTAAACTCCCTATTCCAAACCAACTACGGCTACCATTTCTAACTGTTCCTATACCAGGTATAAGGACAAGCACTAAAAGAATAAAGCAAACAGCTAGAATGATGTTTGCTTTATTTAAATAGTTCCTATAAGATATTTTCGATACTATATACATTAATGTAAGACCTATGGTAAAGAATAAACTCTGGGCTTTAAAATATTTTAAGGGATCGTCAAATTTATACTCTGCCCATATATAAGACGAGGAGTAAATCATGATGACACCTAACAAGCTTATGAGTATTATTGCTATAAACAACAATAGATCAAATTTTTTCACTATATCCACACCCCGAAGGCAATGCCTGCCATTCCTAAGATGAAACCAACAACCCAAAATAATTTAACAATATCAGGTTCACTCCATCCTAATTTTTCAAAGTGATGATGTAGCGGAGTCATTAAGAATACTTTTTTACCTGTTAATTTAACAGAAATTATTTGAATAATAGCACTCAACGTCTCTATAACAAAAACGCCTGCTACACCAACTAAAGTAAGCTCATGATCTGTTAGAATCGCAACAGTTGCTAACGTAGCACCTAAGCATAGAGACCCCGTATCACCCATAATTATTTTAGCGGGATAAGTATTATATATTAAGAAGCCTAACAAAGCACCCACTAACACAAAACATAAAATAGCAATCTCTTGATATCCCTCAGTCCAACCTGCACCCCAAGAAATTAAACCAAAAGCTAAAAAGGCAACAGCTGACAAGCCACCTGCCAAGCCATCTAAACCATCCGTTATATTAACAGCATTTGAAGACCCAACGAGAACAAAAAGAAGAAAGAAGCCATATAACCAACCCATATCAATCTTAATATTTAAGGTATATATTTCAAGAGTTGGATCGCCCCCACCTTTCATATAAAGAAAGAAGAATACTAAAGCTACAACAACTTGTAATAATAATTTTTGAATTTCAGTCAAACCAACATTGTTATTATTTTTAATACTTTTATAATCATCTATAAAGCCTATAATCGCATAACTAATAAAAACGAAAATAACAATTAATAAATTATAGCTGAATTCTAGTTTTCCCATTATAAATAAAACAGTGATAGTAATTATAGTGGATAAAATGAATATTAAACCACCCATCGTTGGAATTCCGGATTTACTTTTATGGGCATCAGCCAGATAGATACTAACCCTTTGACCCATTTTTAATTTTTTAAGAAACGGTAACAGAACAAGGCCCAAAAAGGCTGCCATTAAAAATCCAATCATAAGTGCCAAAATTGCTTTAGCAAGTATTAACATGAAATCACCCTCTACATATATTTAAAACGCACTCTTTATCATTATGATAAAATTTATCATCATTGATAATCTGATAATCTTCATGACCTTTACCTAGAATAACTAAAATATCATCTTTTGTTAGTAGTTCTATTCCTCTTTTTATAGCAGCCTCGCGATTAGTAATAATCTCATAATTAGGTTTAACATTATTATGTAACATATCATTGATTATTTCATTTGGATCTTCAAAGCGAGGATTATCATTAGTTAAAATTACTTTATCACACATTGCTAGAGCATAAAAAGCCATTTTAGGTCGTTTGGTTTTATCCCGATTACCTCCACAACCAATTATACTATATATTCTACCTTTTGAAAATTCTTTTATCGCACTTAATATGTTAAATACAGCGTCTGGTGTATGTGCATAATCAATGATTATTCTGTTTCCTTTATAAAAAACGGTATCCATTCTACCCGGTGGCGCTTGTAAAGTGGGCACTTTGCTTATTATTTCAGTAAATGTCAATCCCTCTTCATGAAGGATTATAATCATTGTCAATAGATTGTAAACATTGTGTTTCCCTAAAAGAGGACTATTTACTAAGTAATCAGTATTATTATGCCTAAAAGTAAATATGGTATTGTTATCATCAATGCGATATTTAGATATTTGATAATCACTATCACCAAAACCATACGTAAAATAATTATTTATCTTCATGATGCCACTATACTTATCATCAATGTTAACAACAGCTTTACCATTACTTTTAAGCATCTTAAATAATTTTTGTTTTGATGATGCATAATTATTCATGTTTTTATGAAAATCCATATGTTCTTCTGTTAGATTGGTATAGACAGCATAATCATAAGTCAGCCCTTCAACCCTGCCCATTTCAAGAGCATGACTACTTACTTCCATAGCAACATATTTAATACCCTTTTCTTTACATTCGTTTAACATCTGATACAGTGATAAAATATCAGGTGTTGTATTCTTTAATTCCCTAATCTCATCCTTAAGATAAAAACCATTGGTCCCAATATAAGCACATGGGACTTTTAATTTATTTAACATTTGATATATCAAATAACAACTTGTGGTTTTACCATTCGTTCCAGTAATACCTATAAGTTTTAATTCTTTAATTTTAGGTCCATAGTATTCTTTAACAAAATCACTAAGATATTGTTTAGTATCTTCAACCACAATTGTTGGTACAGAATAAGAGCCATGTTCTACAATAACTTTAGATGCACCATTATTAATAGCTTCTTCAACGTAATCATGACCATCATACTTTACTCCCCTTAAGGCAATGAAAATATCACCAGGTTTTATCTCCTTAGAGTTGGTTTTAATCACCTAAAAACAACCTCACTTTCTCTCCTTCATAAATCTTTGTCCCTCCTAAAGGAGCTTGATCTAGAACATACTTCCCACTACCAGTATATTCAATTTGAAAGCGTTTAAGTTCTTTAATGGCGTCTATTTTATTCTTACCAATAACATTAGGTACAGTAGCATACTTCCTATCATACCAGTTGTATCTCATTTCAGTTCCGTCTTCACGCCTTTCTATATTAAGGGAATTAACGGCATCAATCATAATAGCCTTGGCAATAGGTGCAGCAACGGTACCGCCATATTGAGTTACCCCTTTAGGATTGTCAATAGCTACATAAACAAGCACTTCAGGATTGTCAGCTGGTAAGAATCCTATAAACGATACAATATAATTGCCCACCATATAACGACCACCGCTTACTTTCTGAGCGGTTCCTGTTTTACCACCAACTCTATATCCTTCAATATAAGCATTACGTCCTGTTCCTCGGCTAACAACACTTTCCAGCGCATACCTTACTTTCATACTAGTAGCTTCAGAAATCACTTGTTTTACTAACCTTTTATCATTAGCTTGAACGACTACATTTGTTTCTGGTTCTAACAATCTTTTAACCACATATGGAGTATATAAGTATCCTCCGTTAATAGCAGCTGCAACCGCTGTTATTTGTTGTATAGGAGTAACTGATACCCCTTGGCCAAAAGAAGTTGTAGCTAACTCAACAGGGCCCACCTTATCTAGGGAAAATAAAATACCACTACCCTCGCCATTTAAATCAATACCTGTTTTTGTCCCAAAACCAAAATCATGAATGTATTTAAATAAAGTTTCTTTACCTAAACGTCTGCCCATTTCCACAAAGCCTGGGTTGCTTGACTGTTAGCGTGGCACACTCTTTAACAAAAGAAATAGTACTCTTTGTACTTTTGTTAGTAACAGCAGGGGCTTTAATTTCTCTGTTATCTAAATCTAAATTAACTTCCCTTCTTATGTTGTCAAAATCAAACATTACTATCAATTTCAATTTTTTTCTTGAATGATTTATTTTATAGACTTCTATTTTTTTGACTAGCAATCTAATTAGTATAACTAGATTTTCTTTTATATTCATTTGTATAGATAAATTCTTCTTAAAATCATCAATCATTTTAGAATAATATTCGGCATTTTCAGTTTTTGTTTCTAATTCAGCCAGTTCTTTTTTTAGTGACTCAATTTTGTTATTAGTAGCTTTATACTTCTTTTTAAAATCTTCTTGAGTTAATATATTAGCAAAGTGTAGTCCGTATAGTTTTTCTTTTTCTTGTTCCAACTCATTCATTTTTTGATTTACTATATCCATATCATCTTGTTTATTATATTCTTCTATATATCGAATATATTCCTGTTTTAATTTTTCTAAATACGAGCCTTTATTATCTATGAAGTTGGTAATAAGAGAAATCATTATTTTGTCAAGTTGTGATTCATATATATTGGGTGATGCACACCGATTAACTCCATCAACTTTATATGTTCTGCAAGCCCAAACAGGATTGTTAGCTCTTTTGCCAGAACCATTTCTAATAAATGTTGCTCCACACTCCCCACAGACAATTTTAGAAGTATATTTTGAATTATCCAAGTAGTCTTGCCTATTTAAAACACATTTGGCTTTATGATATTTTCTACTATCATGTAAAGTATTTGCCTTATCCCAGAGTTCTTCACTAACTATTGCAGGTATTCGCTCATCTTTATACATAATCCATTCGCTTTTTTCATGATGAGTTTTCTTTCCGGTTTTATAATCATCTACTCTTGACTTATTGGCAGTATAATAACCTTTATATCTAGGATTTTCTAACATACCTTTTAGTGTGGTTTGAGAAAATATTTTTCCTTTTTTAGTAAAGTAACCCATTTTAGCAAGTTCTTCCCCTATTTTCTTTAAACCATACTTGCCTGTTGCATAGGTTTCAAAAAGATATTCTACAATCGGTCTTTCGTTTTCATTTACTATAAACTGACCATCTTTTTTATAGTAACCAGTTAATCCTCCACCAATAATTTTGCCATCTTTGATTGATCGTTTAATTCCGAACTTTACTCTTTCAGATAATTTGCGAACTTCATCTTGAGCTAAACCGGCCATTAGTGTTAATCTGAATTCAGAATCTTCCGCAATAGTAGTAATATTATCTGAAATAAAATTTACAATAACACCTTTTCGTAGTAATAATTGCGTATATTGAATACTATCAACTGTGTTTCTAGCAAATCTTGATATTTCCTTTGTAAGAATGAGATCCATTTTATCAAGCGAAGCATCTTCAATCATGTTCAAAAAATCTTCTCGTTTATTTACTGCTGTTCCACTTATTCCTTCATCAATATAAGCTCTTACTAAAGTCCAGTTTTTGTTTTCTTTTATCAAATCTTCAAAATAATTTTTTTGATTTTCTAATGAATTTAATTGATCATCTTTATCAGTTGAAACACGAGCATAATAACTAACTTTTAACTTCATATCATAAATTGTCGTTCCTTGTCGCATTTGTTCTCTCGCTTTGACTATATCCACGCTTTCACCTCCTAACTTAAATACAATCTAGCATCGTTTTTAAAAAACACAAATCATCATGCTAATAATTCTGTCATTTTTTTTAAAATCGATTTTCTCATTTTATCATAAACATTTCTATTTATTTGCCCTTCATTATAAAGATTCATATTAATAATTAAAGTAAACTCTAGAAGTTTAAACTCTAGGGTTTGTCTTTTTGGATTGTTTCCAATAAAAATATCTTCTTCTATCATTTTATTACCCTCAATAAAGTCTATTTAATAATAGAAAAAAAATAACAATATCTATTAGACATTGTTTGAAAAATCATTTGCTAAAGTAAATTGATTACCAAAATATTCTATATCTAGTATATTAACAAGCGATTCGTTATTATTAAACCAATTTTGATAGATCAATACATTGGTATCTATTTTGATTTGTTTTGCATATTTAAAATGTCCCATTTCATTTGGCGACTATAATAGCACTTTCAGTGTTTTTTCAATACTTTTAGCTAAATTTGTAAAATCTCTATTTTTGAGTAATATTTAATCACTTCCTTAAATAATCCCTTTTTAAAAGAAAATACATTGCTAAATCAATTAATTTCAAATCGTTGTTTAATCCTCTATCTCTCAAAACTCCTTCAAATTCAAGATTACATTTGATTATAACTTTTCCAGAATTAACATTATCAACATCATGCACGGCTTCAATCCGATTACAATTAGTTTCAGTAAATAGAAACTCAATTATTCTGTTAAATGCTTCTACAACATAACCATTTCCCCAATAGTTTTTTTCGATACAATAACCCATTTCACAAATAAGACGATTCTCTATATTACCAACTATTCCAATTGATCCAATTAATTCATTCGTCTGTTTTACAACTATTCCCCATTGATAATAATCTTTATTCACATAAGAATTTACCCACTCTTTTAAAACCTCTTTAGTAATTTCAATATTTTCATGTGCTTTCCAGCTCAACTATTTAGTTACTGCCTCATCAGAAGCCCAGTTATTAAACATTTCTTCAGCGTCAATTAACTTAAATCTTCTTAAAATCAATCTATTTGTTTATAATTCGACAGTTCCTTTGTGATTCACAGTTTTTCACACCTTTAGTTTATGTTTTTTTTATTGCTTAATGAGTTTTTTTATTTCTTTTTCAAATCCCCAAAAAATTTCGCCATTAAAAATCCAAGATTCATCTAATACTTTAATAAATCCATTTTTTTCACATAATCCAATAGAATAAATATTATTTTTGTGGATAACGGCTCTTATAAATTCGTAATCATTAACTTTAGCATAGTTAACAATATAGTCCAGCGCTTTCTTGGCATATCCTTTCCCCTGCTCATTTGGCAAAATTACTAATCTACTTGCATAAAAGTTTTTTTTATTAATTGAATTCCAATTTATTGCATGATATTCTGGGTCATCTTCCTTGCTTATAGTAAAACTTCCGATTAATTTGTCTTCTTTTTCGATTACATACATCTCTTTATTATTGATATCTTTTTCAAATTCACAAAAAGGATGTACTTCTCCCCATAGTAAATTTATTTTTTTAGTATTATTAATATCGCAAATAACTTCTTTAAACAACCAATTAATACTATTTAAATCTTTAATTGTTGCTAACCGTATATTCAAATTCATAACTCCACATCCCTAACCTTTTTTAAATTTTTTTTCGTATTTTTTATGGTTTAATTTTGTATTCCCAACCTGGTTGCCAAGATTTAGTTTCTCGCCAATCATTAGCATTCGCTTCTTCCCAAGTGATATTTTTGTTAATACTTCAAACGCTAATTATGGTGCTCTATGAGCTACAACTGCTATTGTTTTACCAGGATATTCAACTTTAATATATTCTATAAAGTCAGCAATTCGTTTCTCTACATCTTTTAATGACTCTCCATTTGGAAATGGCTTATCAATATGATCTTCATAAATAACTAAATCTTTAGTGGTTTCGTCTAATGCTTTTGCCTGTTCTTTGCCTAAATCATTTAATTCAACTTGTTTCCATTCACTACATTTTTCATCAACATTATCATATGTTATTCCGTGCGCGAAGTATATTATTTTTGTTTCCATAAACGCTCCTTTATATTTTACATTTTTTTGATACTTCTTACATAAAAAAATGGAGGAGCCAATAAGATTTGAACTTATGTTCAGGGAGTTGCAGTCCCACGCCTTACCACTTGGCTATAGACCCATAAATTAATCACTTAATATGTGATTAATTATTTCTTAATAAGTTACACCTTGTAATGAGAAAGAGTTGTTTTATTTTTAAAAAATTGATCCACTAACGGCTTTATAGAATTCATATTACTATAAACGTGATGATTACCCGGAATTTCAATTACTCTTATATTTGCAGGCAATTCTTTAATAACTTCCTCGCATTTGCCTATCGGATCATTTTTTTGTTGAATTACCAATATTTCCGTTTCATTTATTACATTATTTAGTAATTGCTTTATATTCAAATTAATCTTTTGTAAATATTTTAATGGGAAACCTAAAATAACAATCCCTTTAGGGTTAATAATTTGCTTTTCTATCCCAATCAAAGCTATTATTGATCCGATAGATTTTGAAACAATATAATAGTCTTTGATATCATGAGTAATTTTTTCTAGTTTTTTTAATTCTACATCAAAGTTTATTTCATTATTGTTTTTCCAATGATCATAACAAATTTCGTTTACTTTATAATCTCTAGTAAATACTTTTCTTACTTTATGAATCCACGCAATATTATTCTTACTATTCCCTCCTAATATTAATACATTCTTTTTTTTCACAGCCATTACCTCCGATTATTCAAACGTTAAACTAAAAATCAAGCGTTTTTGATGCTAATTAATTCATATTGTTAAATTGTTTCGTCATAATCATTTGATTTTTTTTTTTGAAATAGATCTACTATCGATATCCCATTCAGTACCTTCTCGTGTATCTTTTATGATTATTCCTCTAGCAAGTAATTTATTTCTAATTAAATCAGCCCCTTCATAATTTCGTTCGCTTTTTAAAAACTTTCTTCTTTCAATAAGTTCAGATATTTCCTGCTCGCTAATATTATTAAAGCTTATATATTTTTCTCTAATTTGAGAAACTACAATTTGTGGAGATTGTTGCAGAAATCCTAACGTACCGTAAACTTTAATTAATGCATATTTCATGTTTACTAATTCTTGAATTGCAGTTTTCTTATTTAATTTATTAGTCATCTCGTTTATATAGCCAAATAAATTAGCCATTGCGAGCGCTGTATTAAAATCATTGTCCATTACATTTTGAAAATCTTTTTCTATCTTATCTAATATCTCAGATGAAGTATCAGCTACATAATCTTTGCCTATAGTATCAATCACATCAAATAATTTATAAATACCGTATATTTTTTCTTCATTTAATTCAAACATCCCGTCAATTACATTCATATCAGAACGATAATGATTTTGAAGTAATGTCATTCTTATAACTTCATAATTATATCTTTTTAATAAGTCTTCTATTAATATACTGTTTCCTAATGATTTTCCCATTTTTAAACCATTAATTTTTATTAAACCATTGTGCATCCAATAATTCGAAAACCTTTTGCCTGTTAATGCTTCACTTTGAGCAATTTCATTTTCATGGTGTGGAAACACTAAATCCTTTCCGCCACCATGAATATCTAATGTTTCACCTAGATATTTAATACTCATTACAGAACATTCAATATGCCATCCAGGCCTCCCTTTGCCCCAAGGCGAATTCCAAAAAATTTCATCAGCTTTAGCATTTTTCCAAAGAGCGAAATCTTTATCATCTCTTTTTCCAGGCTCAACTTCTTTTCTAACGCCACTTAATCCATCCCCAACAATTCGATTAGAAAATTTGCCATATTCAGAAAAAGAGTCAACACTGAAAAACACATCGCCATTATCGGTTGCATAGGCATGTCCTTTTTTTATTAATATATCAATTACATCAATCATATCTTGAATACATTCAGTCGCCTTAGATTGAATCGTGGGAGGATCAACACTTAAAAGCGATAATTCGGTGTCAGTCTTTTTCATTATTGCTTCAGCATAATCTTTTGGACTGACTCCTAATTCTCTAGCTCTGATTATTATCTTATCATCGACATCAGTATAATTCCTTACATAAGTAACTTCATATCCGCTATACTCAAGATACTTTTTAATCATATCAAAAACAATTGCTTGATACGCGTGACCGATATGAGCATCTCCCGAAGCAGTAATACCACAGGCATACATCTTTACTTTTCCCTTTTCCTGCGGGATAAATTCCTCTTTTGTTTTTGTTAATACATTGTATACCTTTAAACTCATTTATCTAACCTCCTATTATTTGAAAATTATCGTTAAGTATATTTTTCTAATTATATTATATGATATTTTTACAATTTTGAAAATGCTTTTTTATGTATTTACTATAATATAGTCATCTTATTTTCTCATCATTTTCAATGTTTTTGCTTTTATAGAATTTGGATCAAACCCATAATATTTTGTTAAATCATCAAATGTTCCAGTAGTACCAATCTCAAACCCATGAGACAAGAAAGATTTTGGTCTAGGTATGTTAGAATTTGAAATGATTGCATCTGAAACATATTGAGATAATATTCGTGGACTTCCGTTATAAACAATCAATATAGGACAGTCATTAGTAATTAAATCTTGAGCATACTCTTCAAACTTTTTCGGACGAATAATATTAATTACATTCGTTGAAATATTATATTCAGTTTTCAACTCTTTTGCAGCAATTACAGCATTCTGTAATGGGAATCCAGAAGAAATGATTAAGGCATCAGGATGTTCATCTGTTTTATGAACAAAATAAGCACCGATATTTTTCTCATCAGATTTGTTTCTATCAAGACTAATTGCTTCTTTACTTAGTCGAACATAATTAACTCCTTCATTTTTAATAAAAATATCAGAAAAAGTATTATATAGATCTACTGCATCAGCAGGTTCATAAAAATTCAATTCAGGAATTGCCATTAATGCCGCTGATTGACCAATTGTCTGATGTGTTTTGCCGTTTTGGGCTCCTTGAATACCAGGCCATACACCAAGTATCAACATATTACTTCCACCCATAGTAGCTGCATTTATTTGGTCTAAAGCGCGATATATAAACGCATCACCAAAACAAACACATATTCTTGCGTTTGGATTTTCAATAGAAATTCCATGACACATTGCAATAGCATGTTGTTCTCTAATTCCTGTATCAATAAAGTGCATAAATTTTTCATAACCTAATTCTTCAACTTCAGATTTTCGATATAAGTCTGGTGTAACATAATAAATGTTAGAAATTGTAGATCGGAAGAGCG
>JAQVZV010000109.1 GCA_028708005.1 Bacilli bacterium | reverse complement strand
GAAATACAAGCAGAAAATAGAGTGGTTATGTATATGAAAGATTGGATAGAAAAATTAGATGCTTTCTTAAATTTTAATCAATTAGATGTATTAAATAATGCCGGGAAGATTTCCCGTGAAGTTGCAGGGAAGCTAGCAACGAGAGAATATGAGAAGTATAATATTATTCAAGATAAAACATATATTTCAGATTTTGATATAATGGTTGATAAATATTTTAAAGAATAATAAATCAAATAGGAATAATAACATTTTTAGTTTAGATGTTAAAAAAGCCTGGGAAACTCTTAAAATTATTCGGTTTTATTAAAAGATAGTATTTTTTGTTTAAAAACTAATTGGCTTTAAATTACCATAATTAGTTTTTTTTATAGTATAATAATTATGGAGTTGAGGGCAATGCAGAAAGTTGTAGTTTTAGGAGGCGGACATGGACTGTCTGTCTTGTTAAAAGGGTTAAAATTATTCCCAGTTGATCTTACAGCGATTGTTGCCGTTTCTGATGATGGCTCTTCAACGGGAAAGCTTCGAAAGGAATTCAATATTCCGGCTGTTGGTGATTTGCGTAATGTTGTTATATCATTGTCTGAATCTGAACCATTGTTTGAAAAATTATTTCAATATCGATTTAAAGGTTCTAGTGATTTGGCAGGTCATCCCGTAGGTAATTTATTGTTAGCGGCACTTACTGACATTAATGGCAGTTTAACCGATGCTGTAGCATCTTTTAGTGAAATACTTAATCTTAAAGGTCGTGTATTACCGTTGACAGAAGATACGGTCACCCTTATTGCGCATACTGAAGAAGGGGAAATACTAGAGGGTGAAGAATTTATTCGTAAAAGTGGTAAAAAAATAGACTTGATTGAGTACAAAGAAAAACCCAAGGTTTTAGAAGAGGTTATTGATGAGATTTTAGGTGCTGACTTAATAATACTAGGAATTGGCAGCTTAATTACAAGTATCATCCCTAATCTTATATGCCCTGAGGTAGTGGAAGCTATTAGAAATAGTCGTGCTAGGGTTTTATATGTATGTAATGCTATGACAGAACATGGCGAAACGGATAATTTTAAAGTAAGTGATCATATTAAAACTTTAAATAAATACTTAGGTGAAGGGGTTATTGATGCTGTCTTAGCCAATTCTAAAAACATTGATATTGATATTCAAGAAAGATATAAAAACTTAGAACAAAGTGAACCAGTAATTATAGACGAAGAAGTAATAACAAATATGAATGTAGAATTACTGAACGAAGATTTAGTTGTTATCCAAGACCAAATGGTAAGACATGATACGATGAAAACAGCTTTTGCAATCTTTTCATATCTTATAAAGGAGTGAGGTTATGTCTTTTTCAACTGATATAAAAAATGAAATAACAAGAACTGAAAGTACTAATTTAGAAAATGCTGCCTTGTTATCAGCGTATATTAGACAAACCGCTTACATTGATGATACAGTTGTTAGAATACATACAGAAAATGTCTCTATATGCCGATATCTTTTTAAGGTTATAAAGAACTTATATGACGTTACAAGTAAAATTGCAGTGAAAAAAAGTTTTAATTTTAAGAAAACTAATACATATATGCTTGAAATAAGAGATAAGAAGGATTTTATTTTAAGAGACTTATCACTTATTAATGAAGAGGGGTATTTCATTAACGTTCCTAAGGAGTATATTATTGATGATGATGAACTAAGGAAGGCATATCTAAGTGGATGCTTTTTAGCTAGTGGAAGCATTAATAATCCTAAAACATCAAGATATCATTTAGAGTTCTTGGTAGATGATTCTGAATATGCATCTTTTATTTCAAATATGTTAAATGAATATCGTCTTAATAGTCGTATTATTAAGCGAAAAAATGGCTATATGATTTATATTAAAGAGGCTGATAAGATCAGTGATTTTCTAAGAATGATTAAAGCATATAATGGTGTTTTATACTTTGAGAATGTTAGAATTTATAGAGATCAAAAAAATATTACGAATCGTCTTAACAATTGTGAACAAGCTAATGTAGAAAAGACGATAAATGCAGCATTAAGACAGATTGAAGATATTAATGTAATTGCAGATAAGATTGGGCTTGATACAATCGATGAAAAAATATCCGAGGTCGCTTCTTTCAGGCTTAAATATCCAGAGTCATCATTGTTAGAATTAAGTACGATAATGAGCCATGAAACGGGCAAAACAATAACGAAGTCTTGTTTGAACCATCGATTTAGGAAGATAAGGGAATTAGCGGAGAAAATTAAACAATGATTTTGTTATAAATTGATAATATTGCCTAAAAACGTTCAAAAAGAGCTTCTTTTTTGGTAAAATAGGAGTAGCAAAAAAAATTAGTGAAAGTATGTGATAGCAATGGGTAAGATTATATCGATAGTCAACCAAAAGGGTGGAGTTGGCAAAACAACTACTAGTATTAACTTGGCTTCATCATTAGGACTTTTGGGTAGACGAGTTCTTTTAATAGACTTGGATCCACAAGGTAATGCATCAACTGGCGTTGGTGTAGATAAGGGTGATATCAATAAAAGTATATATGATGCCTTGATAGGTGAAGCTGATATTAAACAAGTTGTAACAAAGACTAAGTTTAAAAATCTTTATTTAATACCTGCTACTATTAATTTGGCAGGTGTTGACATTGAATTAATTGAACGTAGTCGAAATCAAGTGGGATTCTCTAAGGTGGGTCAATTAAAGAAGTGTTTAGATTCAATTAAAGATAATTTTGATTACCTTATAATCGATTGTCCGCCATCATTAGGCATTTTAACAACGAATGCTTTGACAGCTTCTGATTCGCTGATTATTCCTGTTCAATGTGAATTCTTTGCTCTTGAGGGAATAACTCAATTGTTAAATACTGTTATGCTGGCGCAACGAAACCTAAATCCGGAGTTAGATATCGAAGGGGTATTATTAACGATGTTTGATTCCAGAACTAATTTAGGGTTAGAAGTGGTTGAAGATATTAGAAGTTATTTTAAAGAAAGAGTATATGATACTATAATTCCTCGTTTAATTAGATTGTCAGAAGCTCCTTCACATGGTAAACCGATTGCTGAGTATGATGCCAAAAGCAAAGGCCATCACGCTTATTTAAATTTAGCAAAGGAAGTGATTATTCGTAATGGAAAATAAAAGAAGAGCTTTAGGAAAAGGATTAGAACAACTATTTAATGCTGAAAACCTTGATTTTAATC
>JAQVZV010000108.1 GCA_028708005.1 Bacilli bacterium | reverse complement strand
TCCTGTATGTGGATATACTGGAGTTATAGGAGATCTTTGCCCTAATTGTGAAAGGACAGAGGATAATGGTCCGTATTTCGAGCGTATTAGAAGAGTTACAGGCTATTTAGTAGGAACGGTAGAACGCTTTAATAATGCTAAACAAGCCGAAGAAAAAGACCGTATAAAACATGATACTAAAGAAATATTAAGCTAAGTTGGCAGGTGATAGGATGAAAATAAGATTAGCTTCAAATCTACAATGTGATAGTATTGTAGATGGTGAAGGTATGAGGACAGTTGTATGGACGCAAGGATGTCCTCGTAAGTGTCCTGGTTGTCATAATCCAGAAACGCAAGCGTTTAATGAGGGTTTTTTAGTAGATGTTGATGATGTAAAAAAGGAAATATCATCCTATAAAAATCAAGATGGTATTACTTTGTCCGGCGGAGAACCCTTTAGTCAACCTGAGGCTTGTTATGAATTGGCAACTTATGCTAAAAGTATAGGTTTAAATGTATGGTGTTATACAGGTTATACCTATGAAACTATTTTAGCAATGGCCTATGAGAATGATATATATATGAAGCTTTTACAAAATGTGGATGTTCTAATTGATGGCAGTTTTATAATGAATTTAAAAAGTTTTAATTTAAAGTTTAGAGGTTCTTCTAATCAAAGGATAATTGATGTTAAGGAAAGTCTTACTGAAAATAAAGTTATTCTAGTGCCTAGTTATCATCAAGTTGATATGGGTAGTGATTTATATCAAAAGGCTGAAGGAATATTTGTTTAAAATAAAAAGGTTTCGTTTTGAAACCTTTTTATTTTTTCTTTCCATCGTTTGTTGCTAGCAATAACGCTACTAAGGCTAATGTTGCTGCAAGGTATTCGGTTAGTAGTAATGCAATGTTAACTTCTGGAGCGTAACCAAATAATACAAAACCATAAGATGCAAAACCTGTGCTAGTATAAGTTGGCACGAAGAGAGAAAGAAAAATTATTATTACCGCATAAACTTGTAATAAGTATCTTTGAAAAGCATTAAACTTCATAGCCGGTCCTCCTTATGATATAATTATATCATATTTAGTAAAAAAGAAAATGGTAAACTTTATTATTTGTCATTTTTTTGGTATAATAAAATAGGTGATATAATGAAAAAAAAGATTTTTGTTTCAAGTGGCTTAATAGCTTTTATAGATCAAGTAATTAAAATAATGGTTGTAAAATATTTGGCGCCAGTTAGCGGGTTAACTGTCATAAACAACTTTTTATATTTTACTTATGTTGAAAATACAGGAGCTGCTTGGGGAATATTTGCAGGTGCTAGATGGCTTCTAGTTACAATATCAATTTTAGCTATCTACGCTATTATAAAATATTTTTTATTAGATGAAACAATTACCAAAATAGAGTTTGTTGGATATATTTTATTATTAGGTGGTATTATAGGTAATTTAATAGATCGTGTTTTATATGGTTATGTTATTGATTATATTGATATTAGAATAGGTAGTTATCATTATCCGGTGTTTAATTTAGCGGATATGGTTGTTGTTATAGGTGCTGGTTTAATAATTATTCATTTAATTAGAAATGCTCTTAAGCAAAGGAGTTAATAGTGAAAATAATAGATGTTAATGTAGATAAAGCTGATATTCGGATAGATAAGTATTTAATTGAAGAATTAGGTTTTAGTCGTAGTAAAATACAAAAGTTAATTAAGGACAACAAAGTAAAAGTAAATGGTCAGGAGATAAAAAATAGCTATCTTGTTAGAGTGGATGATGAGATAATGGTTGAAGAAATAGAAGAGGAATCAACTAGTATTAAACCAGAGAATATACCTCTTGACATTCTGTTTGAAGATGATTCAATCATTGTTGTTAATAAACCTTCTGGTATGGTTGTCCATCCTGCGGCAGGTCATCACACTAATACATTAGTAAATGCGTTGTTATATCATTCCCTACATTTGAGTAATATGGATAATGACTTAAGACCTGGTATTATACATCGTATTGATAAGGATACAAGTGGTTTATTAGTGGTAGCTAAAAATGATGAGGTTTATATAACTTTATCTCAAGCGTTGAAAGATAGAAAGGTTATACGTCGCTATATAGCGTTAGTAGAAGGTGTTATTCCTCATGATAAGGGAACGATAGACGCACCTATTGGTCGTGATCCTTTTGACCGTAAAAAGATGGCGGTAACTGATATTAATGCTAAGGATGCCATAACGCATTTTAGAGTTCTCAAGCGATTAAATGGAGCTACTCTAATCGAATGTCAATTAGAAACTGGAAGAACACATCAAATAAGGTTACATATGCAATATATAGGATATCCAATAGTGAATGATCCTGTATATAATAATAAAAAAACAATCAATTCATTTGGTCAAATGCTACATGCTAAACTCTTAGGATTCAATCATCCGATAACAAATGAATATATGGAGTTTGAAGTCGATGCTCCAAATGAATTCCAAACTATAGTAGAAAGGTATAGATAGGGGGTATATTAATGGAAAATATTGTAATTAGGGATAAAGATGAAATCACAATGAAACTACTTCACTTTTTTATTACTAGAGAAGGTTATACTCCAATTATTGTTCATGGGGCACAAGATGAGATATGGCTTGAGAATATGCAAGCGCCATATCCTATTGTCAGAATAATGTCTGGTCATATTCACAATCGCGAACAATTAGAATTTGATTTATATAAGGCTAGTAATTTGATAAGTAGAATTAAAAGGAAAACGTTTCGCTTTAAAGTTAAAGCGTTATCCATTTTTTTAGATATAGAAGAAAATGTAGAGTTAGATAGTGATAGAGGAATAGACTGTATTAATCTTATTAGTACCGATGATTTGCAAAAACCCAATCTCGTAAGGGAAGCTTTCCCTAATATTACATCAGAATTAATGAGCGGTGAAAGTGGGTTGGAATTATTTGTTAAAATAACCGAGGAGATTAACGCTACAACAGAAAGGGAGGCTAAAAAAACAGAAGATGTTTTTAAGGAGAAGACTCCTTATATTACAATCATGCTTATTGGTCTTAATATTTTTATTTTTATATTATCTCTTATGTATGGTGTTGAAGCGATAGGCACATATGGTGGATTATATGCTCCAGCAGTCCGTGCAGGAGAGTTCTATCGCTTGTTGACGTCAACCTTTATTCACGCTGGGGCTCTTCATTTGTTTTTCAATATGTATGCATTATATATAATAGGTTCGCAGTTGGAA
>JAQVZV010000107.1 GCA_028708005.1 Bacilli bacterium | reverse complement strand
ATTAATGTCTGCTAGATTCCGATTTTCAATATTATCCATTAAACTTCTCCTTTCAACTAAATAGTATTAAAACTATGAAGCTAATTGTTTAACATATTCAGAAATTAGTTCTTTGTGCTCAGGATTATCCATATCAGCCAATGCATCATTACCGTTCTCATCTATTATTAATTTAGATGACATAATTTTAACGGTTCCATCGCCATTATCAATTGAATAAATTGCATATTCCGTTCCTGAAATTTCAACCACATTTAATAATTCCGCGTCTGTAACCTCACCTGTTTCTAACATAACTTTAAACATATCCTTTTTTTCTTCCATTTTATTTATCCTCCTCTATTTTAATAATATCATCTAAATTAGCTTCAAGCAACCATTTGCTTTTTTTTATTTATATTTAAGTAAATTACTCGCTGTGTACGTAAAAAAATGTAAAGTTAATTAACTTTACATTAAGCTTCCATGTTGAGATGTTTTAATATTGCATTAAACAGTTCGTCATTAATTTCTTCAATTGATTTTATCTTATTATCTTCTACACAGTTAATTATTTCATAATTAAAAAGTTTAGCTAAATGAAGATAAGATACCTCAGCATTCTTTAAATGTTCTGGTGATGCTTCATGATGATCTGATATTTCAGTTCTATTTTTCTTTAATTCTAAAGCATGTTTATATGGCATATATAGAAAGAAAACTTTATCAGGGTCTGGCAATTCCAACAAACCATGTTCTAAATCATAAATCCATTTAAATATTTCTTCTCTTTCGGCTTCCGTCTTTGCCTTCCCACCTTGATGTCCCATATTTGAAATATAATATCTATCTAAAATAACAACATCATTATTTGCTAGTAATTCCTGTACTACTGGCAAGTTGTATCTTCTGTCCGCTGCAAAATATAGGCATGCCACTTTAGGATCAACATTTATGGCACCTTCTGGAAACCAACATTCCCCAATATCAGTTTTACCTAGGTATGGCCCCCCTACTATTTTGCCTGTTGGACATTCGTAATTAGGAAACCAAAACGCACCAACTTTAACACCATGATTTGTTAATTTTTCAAGCAACTTCTTAGCTTGTGTTTCCTTTCCTGAACAATCGGTTCCTTCAATTACTATCAATTTACCTCTCATGTCTTTATACTCCTTTACAACCTAATTATAACCTAGCCTAGAAATTGAAGCAAGATATAATTAGAAATAAATAACTTATCTTGAGGAATATAAAGATAATCATTATCGTCAATTAAAAGATTATCCTTAATTAATTGGGTGATTGGAAATACTTCTTCAATTCTTTTATTATATTTTTTATAAAAATCCTCTTTATTTACTCCCTTTATTAATCTAAGTCCTAAAATCATTTCATTCTCCATTATCTCCTTAGATTCTAATTGATGTTCATCTTTTTTATAAAGACCTTTTAAATATTTATTTAAACTTCTAGTATTATCATAACGAATATTACCTATATAAGAAGAGGCTCCTAAACCAAAACCATAATACTGTTCATTATGCCAATATACTAAATTATGTTTCGATTCATATCCTTCTTTAGCATAATTACTAATTTCATAATGGTGATAATTATTCTTAGTTAATACTTTATTTATATAACGATACATTTCCTCATTCAAGTCCTCATCAATTTCTTTAAATGATTCAATATAAAGTTTAGTATGAGGTTCAATAATAAGCGAATAAAAAGATACATGAGGAATATCTAATGTTAAAACCATATCAAGATCATGTTTTAAATCATCCATTGATTGACCATTAATACCATATATAATATCAAGGCTAATATTATTAAAACCTATCTCTTTAGATACTTCTATCGCTTTTATTACCATTTCAGTATTATGATTACGTCCTAATACTTTTAATAATTTATCATTGAATGATTGAACACCAATACTTAAACGATTAATACCATTTTTCTTAAATAATAACAATTGTTCTTTATTTAAATATTCGCTGTTACATTCAATGGTAAATTCCTCTATCTTATTTTTGTTAAAGATATCTAATATATCAAATAATGCTTGAAGGTCTTCCATATCAAGAACATTGGGGGTACCACCACCAATATAAATAGTTCTTATTTCTTCTCCTTGATATATCTTTTCTATTTCATCTTTTAATGCTTTTAGATATGGTTTGATTAACTTTTTATCATAATACATTTTAGAGAAATCACAATAAGTACATATTGAAGAACAAAAAGGAAGATGAATATAAACCGATGTCATTATTCCTCTTTTCCTTTTCTTAATATTAATTTTAATACAACTCCTTTTAATACTTTATCTGTTATTTGATTTAGATAATTAGTATCTTCTTTAATCCTATTTAAGCATGTTTTAATGGCTAAAACTTTGTAAACTGGTAATTTATCTTGAGTATACATTAAAGCGCTGGGATTTTGTTTTATAGCCTCAATACATACCTCATTAGTTTGATTCTTAACATACTCTAACGCTAAACCGTTCTTTAACACAGCTACTAAGCATAAATATGGTGTTTGTTCAGTTAAATATCTTATAGCTTTAGGATCATTTAAAATAGCGGTTAAACATATTTCTTTAGTCTGATTCTTAACATATTGAAGAGCACAACCATTTTCAGTTACAGCTTGCATACATATATCATCATCTACATCTTTAACAAATCGCAAGGCTAAACCATCTTGTGATACAGCTGCCATAACTATTTCTTTAGTTTGATCTTTAACATGCTGTAAAGCAGCCCCCATTTTACTTACAGCCATCAAACATATTTCTTTAGCCTGATTCTTAACATATTGTAAAGCTAAAGGGGCTGATGATATTGCTATCTTACACATTAGGGGTGTTTGTTTAGAAATATATTGAAGACAAGCTCCATTTCGTTCAAGTGCTAATTTACATAATTCGCCTGAAGGCTCATCAATATATTGAATAGCAGAAGGAGACGTAGTTACAGCCAACTTACACATTTGTTTAGAAGGTGATTCTATATATCTAATATAATTACCATCTTTACTTAGAACCTCTTGACATACTTCTCTTGTATGAACTTTTATATATTTAAACAGCTTGATGTCTTTTTTAATAACATCAAGCGCCATCTTTGGAGTTTGCATACAAGCAGGAATTTTCTTTATATATTGAGGATCCTTCTCTAATTTATACGCCATCTCTTGTGATATACTAGCATCCATTTTAGTCGGCATCACGTCACATCACTTTCTATTGTCAAAATATAATGTTAAACCAATGTCCCCTATCATTATT
>JAQVZV010000106.1 GCA_028708005.1 Bacilli bacterium | reverse complement strand
AAAAGAACTAACATTAAAACTATCAAACCAATTATTTACGAAATACCAGACATCAATTTAACAATCTACCATTATGCTTGTGATAACTTAAATAACAAGAGATACTACATACCAAGCCGTAATAATAAATAGGCAATTATCGAAAGTATGTTCTTTGAAAAGGTGGAGTAGTATGTATAAACTATATACTACCTTTGCCATTTTCTTTTAAAAAAATAACAAAGGAACAGTTCCCTTTGCACACCGTTATTGGCTCAGCCAATAGCGTAGTGCATTACTCTATTGCCAGAATTTACTATAGTTGTGTTACAGTTCTATTGTAACTGTACAAAATTAAAAGTGTAAATAAAATTATTTTATTGTAGAATATTCCGAAAATATGCTATGATATAATCATAGGAGGATATTTTTATGGAAATAAATGAAAGATTGTATGAAGTAATAGATATGATTAAAAATTATGAAAGACAACCAGAAGTTTTAAAATTTGCAAGTGAACTTGCTTCCATAAGTGATAGCGATATAGACTTAGTAAGACAACATTACAGTGAATGGGGTATAAACGATATATCAAATGTAATTAAAACGATTGAAAAAGCGAAATATATGCAAAGAATTACCCCAACTCATAGTTGTTCAATGCCAGAATATTTCACAGGGGATATAAAGTTAGATGAATCAGATCAAGATAACATTGGAAGAAAAAGATAACACAAATTAATTATTTTATAATAATATTTACATATTAGGGAATAGGGGGGTAACAGCCTTTATCTAACTGGCACCAGTAAGAACCGAAATAGCTGCCAAAAGTTGGAAAAAAGGATGCGTAATATTATTGCATTCTTCAACCCAACTGAAGGGAGCTTTTTAAATGAAATTAACTATGCAAGATAAATTAAATATATGTAAGAACATGTACCGGAAGAAGAAACATTATCTCATATAAGTGAGAGGTATGAATGGCAATCTGCAGCAAATTTAAAAAACCAATCTAGTTTTTTGTGAGCCACATAGAGTAATTATTAAAGATATTACTTATCTATTTTTCAATAATATAGATGAAATATTTATTGATAATTTAAGTAATAAAACAATGCTCAAAGACTTGGAAAAACGCATAGAATCTAACTAATGCGAAAAAATTGATAAATCTAAAGAGAAAGAAGATTTTGACCGCTAATCACTAAATTTAAAAAAATGTAGATATATTTTCAAAAAGGCTTTTAAAAAATAAAAAATAATTAAGATTTAATTCTTAACTATTTTTTGCATTATAATTATACTATTTAATTAGTTTTTTTTGTACTATTTGCAAGTTGGCATCGGTAAACAAATCATACTCGCGTCTATATTCTGTTGCTTTGCTAGACCATTCATTAAAATATTCATTTTCGGTACCTGTGTGACTTAACATTGATATGGCTTTCAAATAATCAGCATTTGCATCTTCTACCATTCCTGGCAATCCTTTATTATCAATTTCAAACTGACTTATAGGAGACGGTAATGAGTTTACTCTTTTATTCAATATAACTTTATTATAAACTTCATTAATCATATTTTGAGCCATCAAATTATGACCTTCTTGAACTGCGTGAAAGTCAAGTCCCATCATACCACAATATTTTGTTAAATAAGAATTATCGACAAACGCTACATTATAAATAGTGCATAATTTTTGCAATTCATAATTGTACTCATTAATTATGTCGTTAAATTTTCCTAATTTAGGCAATATTGCCATAAATCTTTGAAAAGCCAATGGAATATATATACCTAAACAAAATATATCGGTTTTACTATTAAGTGAATAAATGTTTTCAAAATTTTGAGCTATATCTTTCATTATTGTTAATAAGGCTTTTTCTTCATCAATTCTTCTTAATGCATGTGCTCTAGTTTCGTTATTGATAATAGCACTAATAGGACTCGCGTGTAGTTTATGCATTATATTATTAGCCCCACATGAATAGAAAAACAATGGCTGTTCAGCATTCTGTAATTCATCTGCAATTCTAATGTTAAAATCCTCATCCTGAATAGAATACATCTCTTTTAAATTTTTAGACATACCTATTTTCTCTATTGGCCCTTTTCTAGCATAATCTATACTCAATTCTTGTATCTTCTTTATTTCAGCAACTGATAAATTATGTTTTAAAAGCCTATCAATATGCCATGATTTGTTGATTTTCATTGAGTAAGCATTAATGTATGTTACATCTATACCTAGCGTCCTAAATGCTTTAACAAACAACTCTGAAAATCCCTGTCTATTTTTGCTCCTTATAGCACAGGGAACGCCAAGTGATTCATTTGCGCCAATAACCACCATGCCAGTATCCCTATAATGGTTTCCCAATGATGTCAATTTCAAATCGATGTTTTTACTTGTCATATTATCATTTCGAACCATAACATTCAACCCCCCAAAAAATATGGTGCTTATAATATCAGAATTATGCTGTTTTGTCAACTTTTGACTCATGGTCTAGTGTAAGATATTATAGAAAAATCAATCATATACCAGCTCTTTATACAAAAATATTACTTATCAAGAAACAAATGAGTAGGATTAATTATTGATTAAATATTAAATACACTTATAAGACAGTAAAAGTGTAAAGTATTTGAGCAATATGGAAGCTTCTGTTGTATAATATATATAGAACCTGTGGGTGAATATAACATATAATAGTAAGGAGCAGGTGATATTTTGATAATTAAAGATACATTTATAAATTATGTTCAATATGGCAATAATGAAGGCAAAGATATTGTCCTATTACATGGATGGGGTCAAAATATTGAAATGATGGATCCGATTGGGCGTCGTTTACAAGATGATTTTAAAATTACCATTATTGATTTCCCTGGATTTGGTAAAAGCCCAGAACCACCTTTTAGTTGGACAATGGATGATTATCTTGAAGCTGTTAAGTTGCTCTTAAAAAAGCTAAAGATAAAAAAGCCAATTGTTATTGGACATTCATTTGGTGGTAGGATTGCACTCATGTATGCAGCTACTGAAGAAGTAACTAAATTAGCGCTATTTGGTACTCCTTTTAGACGTACCAATAAGAAAGCAACCCTTAAATTAAAAATATTAAAGTTTATGAAGAAAGTTCCCGTAATCAATAAACTTGAAGGCTATATGAAAAAGAGAATAGGCTCCAGAGATTATCGGAATGCTACTCCTATTATGAGGCAAATTCTAGTTAATGTAGTTAATTATGATTATTTATTATTTGTATCTAAAATTAAAGCATCAACCATCTTAATATGGGGTTCTAATGATACCGAGGTACCATTAAGTG
>JAQVZV010000105.1 GCA_028708005.1 Bacilli bacterium | reverse complement strand
ATTGTTAAGGGCAGTAGACAAGAATGGTAACTATATATTAAAAGAAGGAAATAACTGGTACTTAGCTAACAAACAAACAACAGCGTACTTCTTAGATCCTCGTAATTTTCTAAAAGAGGAACGTATTTTAATGTTTGAAAAGTTGGCATACTCATCAGTTCATACGGAAGCTATTGTTCAGTCTCTTTTGAACTCTACATTTATGGCTGGCACTTCAGCGTTAGATAATCAAACGTATGCAAGCATTTTTGTTGAAGCGGCCGAAAAAGAAGATGTTAGTGCTATCTACTTAGTAAGTTTAGCTATTCAAGAATCGGGAGTCAGTGGATCGATGGCCACTACGGGTGAACAATTTACTTATTATGATGTTACATATCAAGGCTTGTTTAATTTTTTCAACATAGGTGCTTCTAGTAGTGCACTTAGCCCAATAAGAGCCGGATTAGTATGGGCTAATGGAGGCTCTCTTAGTACAATTGTAAGTGGCGATGCGCCTGCACCGATTGCTGAAATGGATTTCTTTAATCAATTTGGACTTGTTAAAAAGGTAAATTATATAATGGGAATAAGTACTGATAGAACTTTATCTACGATTAAAAACAAATTATCAAGCATAACGTTAAATGTGACAAGATCAAACGGAGTTGCCTTAGATAGCGATGACACGATCGGAACAGGGGATAAAATGGTTGTATCGGATGGGGAGAATACCTATACCGGTACCGTTGTAATTTATGGCGATATAAGCGGTGATGGCTCAATTAATGCAATTGATTTATTGTATATGAGAAAATATTTATTAAATACAGTTAGTTTAACGGGAGCTAATCTTGAAGCAGCTAAAATAGCTAAAAATGATTCGATAGGGGCAGCTGATTTATTATATTTAAGAAAACATTTATTAGATAGTGATACTTATAAAATTGTTCAGTAATAAGTTATCTTAAGGAGGAAGCAAATGAAAAAAGGATTAAAAATTATCTTAACTAGTTTGATATTATGCATTTTGTTGGTTGGCAATGTTCAAAAGGTTCATGCTGCAACCGGTTATTTTTCTATCAGTTCATCGTCTACCGTTACTGTAGGTAACACTTTTTCGGTAACCATTAAAGCAACTGGTTCTAAGATATTCTATTGGCAATTTTATGTATCGTATGATGCTTCTAAATTAAAACTAGTTAGCGGTAGTACTACTATTCAAGGAGAAGCTAGTGATGCTACCTATGGCACAAATGTAATCAGCAAAACGTTAAGATTCAAAGCTTTGAATACAGGTAGTGCATATGTATCTGTTGCTAGAGGGGATGCTGCCATGAATATTGATACTAATTTCAATTCGGTTGCATATTCCTCAGTTAAAAAAACAATTAATATAGTTCCCGTAGTCCCTAAGTCTTCAAATAACAAGTTGGCATCATTAACGGTAGATGGCGCAGAATTATCGCCTGCATTTAATGCTGATGTAACTAGCTATACGATTGAATTTGAACCCAATACAAAGGAAATAAATATTAATGCAACGACAGCTGATTCTAAAGCAACCGTCTCCGGTATTGGTAAAATTGGTGTTGTTGAAGGAACTAACAATATTAAAGTGGTTGTTACAGCAGAAAATGGTTCTACCAAGACATACGTTATAGATGCTATAGTTAAAGAATTTGAACCAATTCAGGTTACAGTTGGTGGGGTGACATATAATATTGTAAGAAAAAAAGGACAATACGAACCACCTGCTAATTTCTCTGAAACAACAATAACAATGGGAACAGAAAAAGTTTTAGCTTACGCCAATGAACATATAGGAAATGTTGTAGGATTAAAGGATACTAAGGGGAATATTGTCCTTCATCTATATAACGGTAAAAATGACACATATACCCCATATGATAATATAACAATTAACAACTTAAATTTATATCTAAAAAAATTAAATGATCCTTCTCTAGTGCCATTTGATTATAAAAGAACATCAATAACTATAAATGATAAGAACTTGAATGCTTGGCATTATAAAAATAATGATAATTATTATTTGATATATGGCGTTAACACTTTAAATGGAGATGAAACTTTTTATCTGTATGATAAAGAACGAGACACTATCCAACGCTTTTACAATAATCAAGTTACAGATATGAAAGAACAATTAGATAAAAATACACTCGTTACGTATATAACGAGTGGGGCAACTATATTATTTGTTGTTATGTCACTATTTTTATCAATCAAATTGTTAAGGAGAAAAAAACAACCAATCTCAACTTCGCCTTTAGATGTATATTTAGAAAAAACGAATAATCGTAGTAAGCATAAAAAAAGAAAACAATAATTATAAGCTGAACTTAATTAGTAGGCAGGAAATAAATAGTTTCCTGCCTTTATTCTATATAAAAAGCACCCTTTATAGTTATTTAACATAATGTTTTTTGGTTTATGTTTGCTATAAGAGGTGCATTAATAAGTATATACTATGAACTTGGCAGTCCATCTAAACTGTCAACACTTGCTTTTTCGTATATATAGTATTCGATGGTCATGATGCGTTCTTCTGCTAATAAATCATAAATATTTTTGCCAATAACACTTTCTGTTTGAAAATACACTTTATTGTTATCAACTTCTATATCAGTTGATGTATCCTTTTTATTTAATTGAATTGAGTTAGCAGTAATCCTACTTTTCCAAGCATCCACTTCACTAATTTGTTTGCCTCTAAAATCAGGTATTACACAAACTGAATTATCTTTATTTTCTTCTAAAGTACAATCAATCTTCTCTATAACTTGTGGCACTTCTATTTTCTTTACTATTGTTAACGTTATACCTTTTGTTTTGTTAACGAGAGATACTAGCTTTTTTTGCGGTGTATCTTGCTTAATAATTTGCCCATCCTTATATATAGCATCTCCTGATTCAACTGTATCAAAATGTATTGGGATACCGTTATCATTTCCCCATTTTGTAGCAGAAGCTTTGGTATATTTGGTAAAATCGGGGACTAAGTGTAATATTGTTTTAGTATAATTCCCTTTTCCAATAACCTGTTCTTGATATCGTTTATTTATTGAGAAGGAAAAGTTTTTTATAATGGTAGGTTTTTTAATGCCCAGATTAACCTCCATTGCATCAACCACGTCTTTTAAACTACCTTTATAATATATTTGATCATCTAGAGGTGTGCCCATTCCTTCGTCATATATGCTAGTTCCATATGTTTCTAAATAAAGCCTTTGGAAGCCTAGGATATCTCCTTGATTTTTAGAATGAGATAGGATGTTTTTGCCAATATTATAAAAAGAAAGTATTTGATTAGTTGACATATTT
>JAQVZV010000104.1 GCA_028708005.1 Bacilli bacterium | reverse complement strand
CAATATCACCATCTTCTAATTCTTTGATGATTGTTTCTAATTTTTTTAACTCATCTTCTAATTTTTTACTTTTTTCCATCTTAATTCTCCTTTATATCTAGAATATTAGCATTAGCTATGCCGTTTTTAAACATTATGTTAATATTATCATTGATGCTTAATTTGCGAATATCCTCAATCGCTTTATTATTCTTCTTTATAATGGTATATCCTCTTTTAAGTGTATTTAAAGGATTTAATACTTCTAATTTTTCTATATACTTAGATAAATTATTACTCTTTTTCTCAAATAATTTCTGTGGATTATCTAATATATAACTTGTCTTTAAATGATTTAAATAATCTTTTCTTTTATCAATATAATTAATCATTATGGCATTAACTTTATCTATTAAACTATCTAATAATTGTTCTTTTACTTGATATATATTTAAAGGATTTTTCAATATATAACTATCTTTTAATTTGTGTAATTTCAATTTTAAATGTTCAATTTTATTAATGATTGTCTGATTAGCTCTAATTTTTAAATTATCTATATAACTTAGTAAATCAATCATGTTGGGTACTGCTATTTCAGCGGCACCTGTTGGTGTAGCGGCTCTAACATCGGCTACAAAGTCACTAATTGTATAATCGACTTCATGGCCGACAGCACTTATTGTAGGTATGGTACACTCATATATAGCTCTGGCGACACTTTCTTCATTAAAAGGCCACAGATCTTCAATTGAGCCCCCGCCTCTTCCAATAATCAATAAATCAATATCAAACTCTTGAGCCTTTTTAATTTGTTTAACAATATCATGATGAGCTTCAGCACCTTGAACTAAAGATGGAAATAAAATAGTCTCACATATAGGGAATCTTCTTTTAATTGTTGATAAGATATCTTTAATAGCAGCTCCGGTTGGTGCTGTTATAATACCAATTTTATTAGGTATCTTGGGTAATGGCTTTTTATGAGCAACATCGAAAAGGCCATCTTTTTCAAGTTTAAGTTTAAGTTGCTCAAAAGCAATATATAAGTTTCCGACACCATCTTCTTGCATCTCTTCAACATATATTTGATAGTTACCAGTTGGTTCATAAACACTTATTTTACCTTGGACTAAAACCTTCATTCCTTCTTCGGGAGTAAAGACTAATTTAGAGGCATTTGAAACAAACATAATAGCTGATATTCTACTAGTTTCATCTTTTAATGTAAAATAAAGGTGACCTCTTGAATGTGATTTGAAATTAGATATTTCTCCTTTTAAATAAACATTTTGCAAATGATCATCATTATCAAATTTATACTTTAAGTAACGAGTTATAGCTGTGATAGATAAATATTTATTAATTTTCTCCATTTTGTCACCTACTTTTCGTGGTAAAGGCTATCTAGAACAGCATTAATAACATCTTTTACCGCATCATCTGAGAATAACTTTGCTAATTCAATCGCTTCATTTATACAAATGATACCAGGTGTTTCTGTGTAAACCATTTCATATATAGCCATTCTTAAAATAGCTTGATCAGTTTTTCCTAAACGATCAATTTGCCAATTTTTTAAATGCTTATTAGCTATTTTATCAATTTCAGCAGTATTATTCATGACTCCATAGACCATGTCTTTTACAAATTCATTATCTATTTGAATATTTTCTTTTATAACATCATCAATGTTATAAGTAACTGAATTTTTTTCATACATTGCTATTTGATATAGGATAGTCATGATTATTTTTCTTAGTTCACTTCTATTGTAATGCATCTTTATCACCTATCAATATTTTAACATATAAGCATTGAAATTACTACTAAAATAAAAACATGAGAGTAAAAATTATATTAAAAAACATATGATAGTTTCATATGTTTTGATATCTAATAATAGATTATATTTATTATTTTGATTCTACAATTAATTTAATAGCAGTCCTTTCTTCCCCATCGATAAGAATATCAGCGAAAGCGGGAATACATACTAAATTCTTGCCACTAGGCGCAACAAACCCTCTTGCAATAGCGATTGCTTTAATGGCTTGATTTAGGGCTCCAGCCCCTATTGCTTGTATTTCTACAGTACCTTTTTCTCTAAAGACATTAGCCAGTGCCCCAGCAACTGAATTTGGATTTGATTTTGATGAAACTTTAAGTGTTTCCATGAATATTTTCCTCCTCTATTATAGTTGCTATATTATATGATGAAGGGGTAAAAATAATTAACAACACATGCTTTAATATTTATCAATTTTTAATAAATAATATAAATAAGCGATAAGATTAAAGATAATAATGATGATAGTATATATTATTGTTATAGTCTCGATATTAAAAAATGATAGAAGTAAATAAGTAATTATTAAAACTTCAATAGAACTAATTATCAGTAATTGATTTCTTTTAGATTCTGAGTTTAAGATAACATGTTTAAATCCTTGATAGAAAGAAAAAGATGTAATACCAATTATTGCTAAGCCATTTAATATTATATTATTACTTAAATCATATATCATTTGAACTCTAGCTATTAAGCCAAAAGCACTATTCCATATCAAATAATAAAAGATAAATTTTAGAGATAGTATTATATTTTCAAACATAGTTTCACATCCTTAGAAATCATTATAATTATTTATTGTAATCTTATCACTAAAGATTATTTTAATAATTTGCTCTTGAAGATCAATTGGCAATGGACTGCCAGAACTATTAATATGGCCTTTACCACCAAATACTTGTGAAATTTGATTTAAGTCAACATTTTTTATTCCTTTGTAACTGATACTTCTTTCAAGATCAATTAAAACAATAAAATCATATTTATCTTTAAAATGTTTAGCTAGCCTATCGCCCAACTCACTTCTATATTTTGATGAAAAGACAATTCCCGCATTATAATCTAAAAGTGATACTGGGATAATTTTATCTTTCTTTTCTTTTACATATGTATCAATTCTTATTTGTTCTGTTTCTAATAAAAATAGTTCTTTGTCATCAAAGTAAAAAGTGTCATTTTCTTTGAGGAACTTTAGATAATGTTCTTCAAAGTATTCATGTCCATAAATATCAAATAAATTAGTTATCTTTTTAGCATCTAAATTATTAGTTTTAGCCCATTCCCAAGTATCAAATGATCTAATTAAATCAACAAATGATCGTACTGCTTTCTTCTTTAAATGTTTATTATCATAGGTTTTTAATAAGTGCTCATAATATAGGCTTGTCCCACTTTGCTTTATTCCTTCTTCATCAATGTCTATTACAGTAGCAAAGGAGTATTGATTAGCAAACATATTACCAATATGATGATCAAATATTTTAATTTTAGATTTTAG
>JAQVZV010000103.1 GCA_028708005.1 Bacilli bacterium | reverse complement strand
AAGAGGGATTTAAAACACTTAACGAAGGTCAAGTAGTAAAATTTGACCTAATTCATACAGATAAGGGTCTTCAAGCGATCAATGTTGAAAGCACAAATGTGGCTACCGTGGTATAGGTAGTTTTTTTATACTTTTAAAAATAAGTGTTTTATGATATGATAAAGGCATAATAGAAAGTGGGTATTTGGATGGTAAAAAGGGACGTAGTAGTGAATCTCATCACGGGACTCCATGCGAGACCTGCTGCTAATCTGGTAAAGATGGCAAATAAATTTGTGTGTGATGTGACTCTTTTACATAACAAAAATGAGATTAACGCAAAGGATATTTGGGAAGTTTTAAATGGCGGAATTGAAAATGGTGATGGTCTTACCGTACAATGCAATGGAAAAGATGAATTGATGGCGCTTGATGAAATATGTTCGTATATAAGTAATGAAGAGGTGACTCAATTATGAAATACATTGGTGTTGGAATCTCTGGTGGAAAAGCTTTAGGGAGAGCGATTGTTTTTGGTCACGAAAAAATCGCCCGCTCAAATAACAAAGCAATCAAACCAGAAGCGGAAATTAAAAAAGTTTCATTCGCAATCACAGCTTTGATTGGCGAATACAACACCATTATTGATAAGGGGATTGAAAACAGTGAAATTGTATCCTTAGCGGAGGCTTATAAAATGATGATATCTTCACCTTCGTTATGTGAAGAGATCAAAGACCTTATAAAAGGGAAAAAATATGATGCGGTAAGTGCTGTAGAACAAGTTTTTAATAGCAAAGAGAAGGAACTATCATTATTAGGAACGGCGTATGCAAGAGAACGAGCGGTTGATATAAACAGCATAAAGAAGACAATAATAAGAAAAATGTTAGGTATAAAAGATGACGACTGGTCTAACATTGATTATGATTTTATTTTAGTCAGTAAAGAGGTTACTCCATCAATGCTTCTATCAGTTAATCACAAGCATATAAAGGGAATCGTATCAGAGGTAGGTAGCAAGACCTCCCATGTTACAATTATTGCTAAAAGCATTGGTATTCCGGTGGTTTTTAATGTTGAAGAAGTTCATCGTATTATAAAAAATAACGAGATATTATATATTGACGGCAGTGAGGGAATTATAATTAATGATATTGATAGTGAATCATTAAAGACGTTTAAAGAAGAGATAGAGAAATATGACGCCTTGTGTAGTAATTTAAAAGAAATGCTGGAAAAACAAGCAAAAACGAAAGATCATAAAAATTATGAGGTGGCCGCCAATGTGGGCGAGGCTACCGACTTAGAAAGGGTAATAAATATTAATGCTGATGGTGTAGGCTTATTTAGAACGGAATTTTTATATTTAAATAGGGACAATCCTCCTAGCGAGGAGATGCAGTTTAATATATGTAGATCATTTGCAACAGCCCTTGCAGATAAAAAAGTAATCATAAGAACAATTGATATAGGGAGAGATAAAAAAGCTCCATTCATTGACATTCCTCCTGAATCTAATCCTTTTTTAGGATATAGAGCTATTAGATATTGTTTAGACAATAGAGATATCTTCAAAACTCAATTAAGGGCGATACTGCGAGCTAGCAAGTATGGCAATGTGATGATTATGTATCCGTTAATAAGTTCTATTGATGAAGTGCGCAACGCTAATGCTATATTGAGAGAAGTAATGGCTGAATTAGATGAAGAAGCCATTTTCTACAACAAAGAAATAAAGATAGGTATTATGGTTGAAGTTCCGTCAGTAGCAGTTATGGCTGATTTATTTATAGATGAGGTTGATTTCTTTAGTATCGGGACTAATGATTTGGTTCAGTACACAATGGCAGTTGATCGCACCAACTCTAAGGTGAAGGAATTATATGATCCTTTTAATCCTGCGGTTATACGTTTAATAAAGAAAACAATTGATTCTAAAAAGGATGGAAAGTTTGTTGGTTTATGTGGTGAAATGGCAGCTGATCCGCGTTATATCATAATTTTAGTGGGTCTTGGTCTTGATGAATTTAGTGTGAATGTTAATTCGGTCTTAAAGGTAAAAAAATACATTTCATTACTTAACTACGAAGAATGCAAGAGAATAGTGGACCACATTCTAACTTTAAAAACAGGAGTAAAGGTTGAGTCTTATTTAGATAGTTATGCGAAAGAAGCATTTAACAAATATTTAGATTTATAAAGGTGATAACGGATTTACCCGTGTCATATATAAGGAGGTGAGATGGTGGCTGAGCCTAATATTGAATTAACAAGGATTGATAATCGTCTTATACACGGTCAAATCATTGGTCAATGGGCAACAACCATTGGGGCTAATCTTATATTAGTAGCTGATGACTTGGTAGTAAATAATGACCTAGAGCGCGATCTTATGCAAATAGCTGCTGAAGCAATGGGGTTCCAAGTTCGCTTTTTTACGGTAGCTAAAACGATTGAGATTATTCACAAAGCTTCTCCTAATCAAAAAATATTTATTGTATGTAGAACACCTAAAGAAGTAGCGAGGCTTATTAAAGGCGGAGTTCCTATAAAAAAGGTCAATATAGGTAATATGCATGTCAGCCAAGGGAAAAGAAGTATTGGAACAAAAGTATACGTAGATGATGAAGACATGAAAGATTTAAATTATATTAAATCAAAAGTAACAGAAATTTTTGTCCAAGATACACCAAGTAATGCAAGGGAAAATTTCTAAGGAGGAATAAAATGGAAATAACATTGTTACAAGGGATCCTTTTAGCGATATTTGCCTTTATTTTTGCGGTTGATTTTTGGTTAGAGGGATTATTCATTTTTAGACCTATAATCGTCTGTACTGTTGCAGGTATAATTTTAGGCGATTTACAGACGGGGCTCTTAGCCGGTGGCCTTGTTGAGCTGGCTTTTGCCGGTTTAACTAGTGTTGGCGGTACGGTACCACCAGATCCAATAATGACAAGTATTATGACGGTTGTTATATCAGTCACTACAGGTCACAATGTTGCCACAGCATTGGGAATTGCATTGCCATTTGGATTATTAATGCAATATTTAGGTATTTTTTCATACTCTATTTTTTCATATTTTAATCCAACAGCAGATAAGTATGCTAAAAAAGGAAGAGTTGACGACATTGTTAGATTAGGTATTTTAATCACAACAATATATGCGTCATACTTTTTAATAGTTGCCTTTTTATCAACATATGTTATGCAAGACACCATGGTTTCACTTGTTAATGCGATGCCGGAGTTTTTAATTCATGGGTTCCAAGTTGCTGGCGGATTAGTTCCCGCTGTTGGTTTTGCAATGCTTCTTAACGTTATGCTTAAAAAGCGTTATATTGC
>JAQVZV010000102.1 GCA_028708005.1 Bacilli bacterium | reverse complement strand
TGAAAAAATATCCTAATATAAAATATATTAATTTTAGAGATGCCATCTTTAATATGTTTCCTAAATGGTTTGATGAATTTATTGATTTATATATCAAAGAAATTAAGTTGCCATTCACATGTAATTTAAGATTTGATATCGTAACTGAGGAATCTGTTAAAAAAATGAAAGAAGCTGGCTGTTATACGATTGATATAGGTCTTGAATCTGGTAATAAAGAGATGAGACAAAAAACATTACATCGTTATACAACTGATGAACAAATGATAAACTGTTCAAAGTGGTTTAACAAATATAAAATAACTGTTTTAACTTATAATATAATTGGATTGCCTAATGAAGATTTACATAAAGCGTTAGAAACAGTTAAATTAAATGCAAAACTTAAAAGTGATCAAGTTATTCCTAATATATTCTATCCTTATCCAATGACCAAATTAAAAGAGATAGCAGAGGAAGCGGGCTTCCTAAGAGAAATAACTGACAAAACAAAAGTATATTTAAAACAACCACAATTCCCTGATCATCACGTTTTATTTGTAAGGGATTACTTTATGGCATATGTTAAAGCATATAAATGGTGTTATCAAAAAGATACTAAAGTTAGAAGAATAATAGAAAAGATATTAGATTTTACTTTCACAGGGCCACTAACTCCTAGAAGAACGTTAGTCTTCTTATATAGTATAAAAATAGGTGCATATGGATTGCTTAAGAAGATGTTAATAAATTGGTTTCCAAAGCTATATCTATTCTTAAGACGTAAGAAAAATAGAATTGAAAATGATACAGATGCATCTGAAAAGAGCGATAAAGAATAATCGTTCTTTTTGATTTATCAAAGATAGTATATAATTAAGTTATCAATATAAGTTTTTGAATGGGGATGATTTTTATGAATATAGAAGATTATAATTATGAATTGCCAGAAAGTTTAATCGCTCAAACACCACTTAAAAATAGAAGTGATTCTAAACTTATGATCGTAGATAAAAAGACTGGCAAAATAGAGCACAGGCGATTTAAAGAGATAATTAATTATTTAAATTCTGGAGATGTTTTGGTGATTAATGAAAGCAAGGTAATGCCTGCTAGACTTATTGGTAGTAAAGAACATACTAATGCAGTAATTGAACTTTTACTTCTTAAAGATAATGGTCAAAATATTTGGGAATGTATGGTTAGACCTCAACGGAAGGTAAAAGTAGGTACTATTATAGAATTTGGTGATTGTTTAAGAGTTAAATGTATCAAGGTCAAAGGGGATGGCTTGTCAGATTTTGAAATGATTTATGATGGTATATTTGTAAATATTTTAGATGAATTGGGTTCAATGCCGTTACCACCCTATATTCATGAGCAATTAAAAGATAAAGATAGATATCAAACAGTATATGCCAAAACATATGGTAGTGCAGCTGCACCAACAGCAGGTTTACACTTTACCAATGAACTGTTGCAAGAACTTAAGTGTAAAGGTGTTATTATCACACCTATTACTTTACATGTTGGTTTAGGTACCTTTAAACCAGTAAAAGAAACAATTATAACTAATCATGTTATGCATAGTGAATATTATGAAATGAGTAGTAAGACAGCTGAGATCTTAAATAAGGCCAAAGTAAATAATCAAAGAATTATCAGTGTTGGTACAACCAGTACAAGAACTCTTGAAACGATAATGAATAACTATGATACATTTAAAGAATGTAGTGGTTGGACTGATATCTTTATATATCCTGGTTATAAATTTAAGGCCATCGATGGTTTGTTGACTAACTTTCATTTGCCAAAATCAACTCTTATTATGTTAGTTAGTGCTTTAGCGGGTAAGGATAATATAATGAAGGCGTATAGGGAAGCTATCGAAAATGAATATCGTTTCTTTTCCTTTGGTGATTGCATGTTAATAAAATAAAAAAGGTTTATCGTTTTGATAAACCTGTTACTTCTTGTTGTTCAACTAATGATGGATAATATATATTGTTAAAAGATAAGATTTCTTCTATTTTAATTACTGCAGTATGTTCTTTTATACAATATATACTAGCCGTATATTTAATTAATTGTTGCCATTGTTCTGTCATAAATGTAGTTCTATTAGCAAAAGATGATTTGATTTGTTCAATGTCTGTTAAACCCAAATATTTAGCACAATTATCTAGGAATATTTTGGCAAAAAAGTTATTGTTTGGAATCAATAGATTCAATCTGAAAAGAATACTTTCTTGTCTTGACATAAAATCTTCTTGATGTCTAGCTCTAGCTTCCCTAATACGTCGTCTTTGTAACTCTAAATCAAAATATGCGGCTGTTACATCACTACCTTTAATAACTTCCCTTCTATATGTTGTACGTGCAAAATCAACGATTTCTAAATATTGTTTTTCATTTACTGTTTTAAACATGAATACTCCCCCTTTATGAAAAACATAAATTGTATTATACTATTAGATATATATTTGTCAAGTTTTGACGGAATAGTTAACACGAAAGGAAACAATCTAATGAAAGTTAAATATGAATTAAAACATAAAGATAATCAAACTAATGCCAGATATGGTGTTATTCATACTAATAGAGGTTCTTATGAAACCCCTATGTTTATGCCTGTAGGAACTCAAGCCACGGTAAAGATGTTAAGTCCTGAGGAATTAAAGGCTGTCAACAGTGCGATTATATTAGCTAATACATACCATTTATGGCTAAGACCAGGTGAAGATATAATAGCGGCTGCTGGTGGTCTTCATAAATTTATGAATTATGATGGACCTATGCTTACTGATAGTGGTGGTTTTCAAGTTTTCTCACTAGCAGATATGCGCCAAATTAAAGAAGAAGGAGTTACTTTTAAAAGTCATATTGATGGTCGATCTCTTTTCTTATCGCCTGAAATAGCAATTGATATACAGCAGAAGTTAGGTGCTGATATCGCTATGAGTTTTGATGAGTGCCCTGCATATCCTTCAACTTATGAGTATATGAAGGATAGTGTAGAACGTACTTTAAGATGGGCTCAAAGAGGAAAAGATGTTCATACTAGGGAAGACCAATCATTGTTTGGGATTATCCAAGGTGGAGAATATGAAGATTTAAGAAAGCATAGTGCGATTGAGACAGTGAAAATGGATTTTGATGGATATGCTATTGGTGGAACAAGTGTTGGAGAAGGCAAAGAAACGATGTATAAGATGATTGACTATGCTGTGCCTCATTTACCTTTAAACAAGCCTAGATATTTAATGGGAGTAGGTGATCCTCTTGATATTCTAGAAGGGATAGAAAGAGGTATTGATATGTTTGATTGTGTTTTACCAACTAGAATTGCAAGACAT
>JAQVZV010000101.1 GCA_028708005.1 Bacilli bacterium | reverse complement strand
ATAAAAAGATCAAACAATATAGATCTATTGTGAAAAATTCTGATATTGAAGATGATGATAAAGAGTATGATATATATGAAGATATTGATAATAAAATATATGATATTAACATGATTTTAGAAGATGCCAAATCAAGACGAAAAATACCCGAACGAGAAAAATATCGTAATTTAAGAAATACTCAATATAATATTTTGAGTAAACTAAATTTAGATGAAGAACCTGAAGAGGATGAAATGGCAACGGATTTCTTCACCCAAGAAAACACTATAAATGATCTGGTGACATCTATTACTACGAAAGTGGACGATAATGTTAAAACATCATCTGATTTATTTGATAATTTAAGGGGCGGAGATAATACTGTTTTGACGGAACCTGTAAAAGATACCGGAAAGTACGAAAGTAATACTTATGATAATGATTTTTATACCTCCGGTTTAAGTTTTACGAAAGAAGACTTTGAAGGCTTTCAGAATCTTCAAACAACAGTTAAGAAAAATAATCGCTTAATAAAAGTGTTAATTACAGTTTTAACAATTGTTTTAGTGGCTATTGTTGCTTTCTTAGCATTTACCTTACTTTAATACTATTTTTCTGTCTTTTTTTCATATATATTATTAAGTGATATATATATGAAAAGAATAAAACTGAAAAAAAGAAAAAAAATCGACAAAATAAACACTATTATTGCTGTTATAATTTTGTTGTTCGTGTCGATAATTATAGTTTTAAGCTATATAAACACTAAATTATCTCCTCTTTTATTTGATTTTGCCGAACTAGAAACAGCTAAATTAGCTAATCTTATCATCAATCGAGCTGTTGCTAAGCAGGTTGCAAATGAACTTGATATTGAACAATTATTTTATACTCATCAAAATAAAGAAGGAGAAATTCAAACTATTGATTTCAACCCTGCGATTGTAAATCGCGTTTTAAATATGATAACCACTTCGGTTCATACAAGTTTAAAAGCTATAGAGTCAGGTAATATTGACTTGGTTGAAATACCAGAGAATATTTTTGTTGAATATGATAAAGAGAAAATAAAAAAGGGCATTGTATTTGAAATCCCTTTGGGAGCAACTTTTAATAACACCTTTTTATCTAATTTAGGACCCAGAATACCTGTTAGATTAAATCTCATAGGAAGCATAAATAGTAATATAAACACTAAAATTAGTCAATATGGAATAAACAATGCTTTAATTGAAGTATCTATTAAAGTCGAGGTTACGGAGAAAATGAATTTACCATTGGTATCTAAGAATGCGGTAATATCTACGAGCATCCCAATCGCATTAAAGATTGTTCAGGGCAAAGTCCCAGCATATTATAGTGGTGGTTTAAGCCAAACTTCGCCAATCTTTACGTTACCAATTAACTAATATATGAGGGCGGTGAAAAATGAGAAAGTTAAAGTTAAAAAAGGTGAAAAGCCGTTATACTTTATTAATCTTGATGATATTAACAACGACTGTAATCGTATATGCTGTGAATTTTATGTTAAGACCAGTAACTACTGATAAGACATCACTCAAATATATTGCAAGTAGTAATGTTTCTGTTCCTTTATATGACAAAGATTTTAAGCAGGTAAGTCAAATTTATCGAGGGACTAAAGTCGCTACTTATAGCAATCAAATTAATGATGAAAAAGGTAATAATTATCTAAGAATAAGTTATGAGAAGCATTTCTTTTATATTGATATAAATAACTTAACTGATGATAAGCAAAATATTATAAAGGAAGAAAAAATATATGTTAGGACACCTGCTACAATTTATAAGAATATTGATACGGGTGAGATATTATCGCTTGGCAAGAAGGGCGAAGAATTACATGTTATAGGTTATGATGTCGTTGATGAAAATGGTGAAGTCAATTCCTATAAAATTAAAGTAGGAGATAAAGAAGGTTATATTTATCGAAAGTATGTTCTTTTTGATAAAGTAAAATCCTTGGAGCATTATGAGCCTAGTAAATATTATGATATTCATAACACTAGAGGAAATCGTTATGGCGGTGGACATGCTGGTAATTTAGATTATTATCCGGTGATTAAACCAAAGTTTGAGGACAATATAATGCCTGAAAAAGTATATGCATTATATTTAAACGGCGGTTCTAATACTATTGGGAATATAGATGCCTTTATTGATTATGCCAAAGCAACTAAGATAAACGCTTTCGTAGTAGATATTAAAGACTCTGGTTCTCCGAGTTATAAATCAAAAGTATATGAACAATTATCGCCAACAAATTTTAAATATGCTAATAATAGTTTTGAAAAATATAAGAATGCTATTACAAAATTAAAGGAAGCGGGCTTTTATGTTATAGGGCGTATCAGTGTTTTTAAAGATAGATATTATTGTCTAGATAATCCTAACAATGCTATTTTAAACACTAAAACTAAAAAGCCATATTTGCATGACAATACGTATTGGCCGAGCCCTTACCAGCGTTCTGTGTGGGAGTTTAATGTAAACCTTGCTAAAGAAGCTGTAATTGAAATGGGCTTTAATGAGATACAGTTTGATTATGTTAGGTTTCCTGATCGGACAGGTCCTGCTGAAAGAAATGGTACCATGGATTTCAGAAATTACTATGGAGAGGAAAAAGCTCAGGCCATTCAACGATTTATGATGTATGCAGTGGATGAAATACACAAATTGAATGCATATGTTTCAATTGACGTGTTTGGTGAATCAGCGTATACTTATGTCACAGCGTATGGTCAATATTGGGCGTCCTTATCTAATATTGTTGATGTTATAAGTGGCATGCCTTATCCTGATCATTTCAATAAATATGACTTTGGTTTTAAAGAACCAGTTTGGACGATGCCTTATGAATTGGTTAATCTATGGGGTTCAAAGTATGTAATGGCAAGGCAAAAAGAAATACCAACACCTGCTATTCTAAGGACTTGGATTCAAGTAAGTGATGTCCCTAGTTATAAGCATCCTGGTGGTTATGCTTATGGTGTTTCCCAAATAGATGCACAAATAAGAGGATTATTTGATGCGGGGTTAACAGATGGATATATGACGTGGTTATCTAGTTCAAACTTAGAACGATATAAGAGCCAAAAAGATGTGTATAATAAGGAGTATTAGAATATGGAAACGATTATTAAAATTCAAGATAAAGCTTATCAAATAATTGAAGATTATAAAAACGGATTTAATGAAGACGAATTTAATTCGAAATTAACAGATTATTTTTATGATTATGATTATATTGTGGGAGATTGGGCTTATGGGAAATTAAGATTAAAAGGCTTTTACGATTCTACTAATAAGAAAGTGAAAGATTTAAATAATTATAAAAA
>JAQVZV010000100.1 GCA_028708005.1 Bacilli bacterium | reverse complement strand
TAATTGGCTTGCCTGGAGAAATCATTGAATATAAAGACAATCAATTATATATAAACAATAAACTGAATAATGATATTATTGATTATCCAACTGATGATTTTGCTACTACTGAATTAACTGAAAATGGAGTTATTCCAAATGACAGATATTTTGTATTAGGTGATAATCGTAATAATTCAGCAGATAGTAGAATTATAGGATTAATTGATAAGAACAAAATTATTGGTAAAACTAACCTCATCATCTTTCCTTTTAAACACTTTGGTGTTGTTAAATAAAAGATAATTATCATCTTTTATTTTTTTTAGTATTTATGTTAAAATAATAATATAAGATAGTATATGATATAATTAATATTATAAAGAGAGGTGCGCCTATGAACATAAATTGGATAGCGGGGATTTATGGAAACACTGCAGTCCCTTATAAAATAGGAGTTAAAGAAATCAATTATTACACATTTGATTGATATTGAATATAAATAAAAACGAATAGTAATTTACTGGAGGCAATTTATGAGATCAGGAATTATTATATGTGGTGGTAATGGAAGTGGCAAAAGTACTCTTGGTAAAGAATTGTCCAAATCACTTAATTATAAATTTATGGATGTTGAGGATTACTATTTTCCTAAAAACGATATTGATTATAAATATGATTATTCCCTCTCAAAAAATGAAGTTGTAGAATTGCTTCTTAAGGATATGAAACAAAATGAGAAATTTGTTATGGCTGCTGTTATAGGTAATTATGGAAATAAAGTGATTTCTCACTATACTTTTGCAGTAATAATTGATGTTCCCGAAAAAATAAGATTGGAGAGAGTAAAAAAAAGATCTTTTGAAAAATTTGGAGATAGAATACTTCAAGGGGGAGATTTATATGAAAAAGAAAATCAATTCTTTGATATGGTCGCCTCTAAATCAAACGGTTTTGTTGAAACATGGGTTAATACACTAAATTGCCCTGTTATACGAATTGATGGGACAAAGCCAATTTCTTATAATGTAAAACTGATTATAAGGGAATTATCAAATAAACAAATTAAAACTTGCAGAAATAAAAGGAGGACATAAATATGGAACAAAATCAGGCAAAAACTAACATCAACTGGTATCCTGGTCATATGGCTAAATCTAAGGGGCTTATAAAAGAAAAACTACCTTTAATAGATGTTGTCCTTGAAGTAATTGATGCTAGAATTCCTTTTTCTTCTAAAATAAGAGATATTGATAAAATTGTGAGAAACAAACAACGAATTTTGATTATGACTAAAGTAGATTTATGTGATATGTCAGAAACTAAAAAATGGATTACATACTATGAAAACTTAGGTTATCATGTTATTTTAGTAGATTTATTAAATAATAAGAATATTGATTTAATCATTAAAAAATGTAAGGACATCTTATCTGAACTTAATAATAAAATGAAGTTAAAAGGTATGATGAAAAAGAACTTAAGAGCACTTATTATTGGTATTCCTAATGTTGGAAAGTCAACTTTAATTAATCGCCTTGTTGGTAAAAAAGTAGCCAATGTTGGCAATAGGCCAGGGGTAACGAAGTCACTTAGTTGGATTAGAATTGATAATTCATTAGAATTACTTGATAGTCCTGGTATTTTATGGCCTAAGTTTGAAAATGATAAGATAGCTCTTAATTTAGCAGCGATGGGCGCTATTAAAGAAGAAATTCTGCCACTTGATGATGTTGCAATCTACATCTTAACGATGTTAGATAAGTATTATCCAAATGCTTTAAATGAGCGTTATGGTATTACTAATATGGATACTAACGATATTATTACTACTCTTGATACTATTGGCAAAAGACGAGGCGCTATCTTAAAAGGTGGTGAAATCGATTATAATAAAGTATACAAGATTATTATGAAAGATTTGACCGATGGTTCTTTAGGTCCTATAACATTTGATAGATATAATGAAATTGAATAATGATTGGAGGAACATTATGACTAAAAAAATTTTTCTAAACAAACTAAAATCTAAATTAAGTACCCTTGATGGAAACGAAGTTAATCTTATACTTAAAAAGTATGAAAACATAATTGATGAGGAAGTGAAAAAAGGGGGAACAGAAAAAGAGGTTATAAATGCTTTAGGTGATATTGATCTAATTTCTAAGCTTTATCTTAAAATGGATAAGAAGCCAAATGTGAACTCAAAGCAAGAAAAAGAAGCTAGTCTTAATACTATAATTGATAGTATAATTAAATGGATTGATGATGGTTTTAAAAAAATAGATGATGCCTTAGCTAAACGTATTCTATTAATATTTTGTTTTATCTTGTTTGCCATTATAGGATTATCTCTTCTTCATCTTCCTTTTAAAATAATGACTGTATTAGGGCAATTATTTTTTAGGTTTGTTTTTGCTGATTATTATTTTTATAGATTTATTATTTTATCTTGGTCTGTTAGTCTAAACATTTGTTATTTGCTTTTAGTTGTATGGCTTACTGTCAAATATATAAATAAAATTATTGATCATCAAACCAATACTAATTATAAAAAAAGTACTAAAGAATCTATTGAAGATATTAAAAATAAAGATGAAGATGCAAATAAGATGTCCGATTCACCATTTGAAATTCTATATTTAATCCTTAAGGCTTTTGTTGTATTATTAACAATTCCTTTAGTAATCTTTGAAGTGATGCTTTTTATAATTTTATTGTTTACAATATCTTTAATTATATCCGGCGTCATTATATCTGGGCCTTCCATTTTTATTATTGGCCTGATGCTTATGATTGCTATAGTAATTAATTTAGTTTATAAAGTCATGTTTAAAGGAGGTATAAAATAATGAAACGATATTTTATTGCTTTCACACTAGCGTTCTTCTTGATAACATTTGGTATTTTCTTAACAGCGATTGAAATATCAAATTTTAAAATAATTGATGAACTTACTAATACCTCACTTGAAGTTAAAACATTAACCTATGATTTAAATCTTACGAAAGATACTACTAGAATTTTAATATCTCCTTATAAAAAACCTGTTATTAATTATACCAATGATATCGAACAAGGGAAGATAAAGATTGTTATTAATTATTTTAATGAATTAGTTAAAGTAAAGAAATTAACAACTACTAATGATGATAATGAAATTATTTATATACTAACTGATAATAAAAATACTTTAAGTGCTGGTCAAAAGATTATAAAAATAACTATCGATGGCTTAAAAGACAAGCAAATATATAATTATAAAAAGGTTTTATTACCAAATGTTCAAGTATTTATTAATGAAAATGATAAAGACATTGTCAAGGTAGGAAATTAATATTTTATATTTCTTATCTTTTTTGTTATAATGCGAGATAGGT
>JAQVZV010000099.1 GCA_028708005.1 Bacilli bacterium | reverse complement strand
TAAAACCAGAGGGTACAGCAGGTGTTGTAAGAAGTTTTATTGAAAACAAAATGTTTGCTAATCCTATCCAACCAGTTAAAATGTACTATATTGGGTCAGCTTTTAGGTATGAGAGACCACAATCAGGACGTCTACGTGAGCACACTCAATTTGGTGTTGAGGTTTTAGGAAGCGATAATCCAATGGTCGATGTTGAAATTATTAGTATAGCTGTTAACCTATATCAACTGCTGGGCTTAAAGGGCGTAAAAGTTAAAATAAACTCTTTAGGAGATGAAGAGTCAAGGCATGAATATAAGGAAGCTTTAATTAACTATTTCAAACCATGTATAAATAAATTATGTAGTGATTGTCAACAACGAATTAAGAAAAACCCTTTAAGAGTTTTAGACTGTAAAGTTGATTGTGAAAATGAATTAATGCTCAAAGCTCCTAAGACAATTGATTATTTAAATGAAGACAGTAAACAACGTTTTGAAATGGTAAAAGAATACTTAGAAACATTAGAAATTGATTATGAGGTTGATCCTAATTTAGTTAGAGGATTAGATTATTACTCACATACTGTTTTTGAAATACAAGCTGATATTGAAGGCTTTGGATCTCAAAACACCTTATGTGGAGGTGGCCGCTACAATAATTTAGTATCAACATTAGGTGGGCCTGATGTAGCAGGAGCTGGTTTTGGAATGGGCCTTGAAAGATTAATGCTAGCGTTAGAAAAAGAAGAAATTGATATTACAAAAAATGATAGACTTGATTTATTTATTGTTAATTTGTGTGAAGATAGTGATGAAATACTTAGATTATGTCAGAATATAAGACTTAATGGATATAGTGTTGAGATAGATTATTTAAGCAAGAATTTAAAGGGACAGTTTAAACAAGTTGAACGATTAAACCCTCGTTATTTCATTGTTATAGGTGATGATGAATTAAAAAGTGGATATGTAAGTATTAAAGATAATGATACTAAAGAAGAAGAAGAAATCGAAATAGATAATATTATTGGTTATCTAGATGTAAGGTAAGGTGGTAATAATGAAACATGTACTAATAAAAGAATTAACTAATTATTATGGTCAGAATATTATGGTCCAAGGATTTGTAGATAATGTTAGAGATTTGCAATATGTACAATTTCTAATTTTAAAAGATGGTACTGGTAAAGTACAAATAACAATTGAAAAAAATGATTCTAATAAAAATTTAAATGAAATAGTTTCTAATCTTACACTTGAAAGTACGATTATAGTTGAAGGTCAAATATTAGAAAATGAAAAAGTTAAGCAAGGTGGAAAAGAAATAATTCCAACTAATATTAAAGTAACAAGTGTTAGTTTACCTGAATTACCAATTGATATTAAAGATAAGGATAAGGCATTACGTGAAACAAGGCTTGATTATCGCTTTTTAGATTTACGTAGGGAGGAGAATAAACTATTTTTTAAATGTCAAACAACGGTTCTTCAAGCGATGAGAGAATATTGGAATAATAATGATTATATTGAAATAATGTCTCCTAAAATTACAGGTGCAAGTGCTGAAAGTGGTGCTGAAGTATTTAAATTAGATTACTTTGGACAATCTGCATGTCTTTCACAATCTCCTCAATTTTATAAACAAATGGCAATGGCATCAGGTTTTAATAAAGTGTTTGAAATAGGCCAAGCTTTTAGAGCGGAAAATTCCCATACTTCTTATCATGCTACTGAAATAGCGATGATTGATGCTGAAATATCTTGGATCAATGGTGTTGAAGATGTCATGGATATGGAAGAAGCATGGATAAAGTATTTTATGACTAAATTAAAAGATATTCATGGTCAAGAAATTAAAGAAGTATTTAATATTGATGTAAGTGATGTTACAGCACCATTTCCTCGTATAACCCTCGCTGAATGTAAGAAAATTATAAAAGAAACTTATAATTTTGAAAGTGATCGTCAAGATGATTTAGACCGTAAAGAAGAAGAGCTAATTTGTAAATGGGCTAAGGAAAAATATAATAGTGATTTTATATTTATAACGAAATTCCCATTTTCAGCTAGACCTTTTTATCACATGATAGATGAAAATGGATTATCAAATAGTTATGATTTATTATTTAAAGGCTTGGAAATAACAACTGGCGCCCAACGTGAACATCGTTATGATATTTTAAAACATCAAATAATAGAAAAAGGTATCAATCCTGATACCCTAGATTTTTATCTTGATTTCTTTAAATATGGATGTCCACCACATGGAGGATTTGGAGCGGGATTAAGCCGCATCATGATGTTAATCTTTAATATGGATAATATAAGAGAAGCCACTTATATTTATCGAGGTCCTACAAGACTAAATCCATAGTTATGTTTGATATTTAATAAATGTTTGGTAATCTTTCATTGGTCTAAAGATAGGAGTACTAAAGGAATCAACACTTCTTCCAAAACCAATGAAGATAGTTAGCATTAGTACAATTCCTAAAACAGCATATTCATTCATTAATCTAAAATTGTACTCTGAACGCATAATATAGTAACTTATATATTGACCTAAAGCTAAAGCTAATGCGTATGTAATAACATGACTATTAAAAGAAGCATTACCTAGTCCCATATGTAATAAATAACTAGCGCCAATGTAGACGAGCGGGCCAATAAAAAGAGTGGCAGATTTTGCAAAAATAAAATTTTTAAAATCATGACCAAAGATAAAATATTCAATAATAGTATAAATAAGTGTTGAGAAAAACATTAACTTCCCAACCTGCCATAAACTATCTGTTGTTGGTCTAATACCATCGATGAATAAAGTTGATGGTAATGCCCAAAATAGTAGTGCCAATGCTATACTAATTAATGAAATTATAAAGAACCCTAACATCTCATACTTTCTCATTGTAAACACAATATCACCTCATTCATATTATGATATGTGAAAAACTATTTTATACCGAAAGGTTGTGATATCAAAAATAATATTAATAAATAAAGCGCCAGCGTCATTTATATGATGGACGAGGAGAAAGTAATTCGAAATGTTCGGCGGATACTTTCCGGGAGTAGTTACTCGTAAGTGTTTAGACAAATAAACAAAACTAAACATAAAACAAACAAACGAAAGGATTATTTCAAGATGTGTAGTATTATTGGATATGCAGGTAATAAACCTATAATTAATATATTATTAAATGGTTTATCAAAATTAGAATATCGTGGTTACGATTCAGCAGGTATAGCAGTTATTAGTAATCAACAAATAAAAGTTATAAAAAGTAAAGGTAAATTAGATAATTTAATTAAAAAAGTAGGGAGTTATCGTCTTCCTTCTACTTTAGGCATAGGACATACTCGTTGGGCGACTCATGGTGAACCATCAGATGTTAATGCTCATCCT
>JAQVZV010000005.1 GCA_028708005.1 Bacilli bacterium | reverse complement strand
AACAGGTGGTTCTGGATTGACATTATTTGAAGTAGAAGATGCAGCTGAGGTTGTAAGATCGGCCGCTAATACTGATATGAATGTTATCTTTGGAGCAGTCATTAACGAAGCTTTAAATGATGAAGTCGTCGTAACAATCATCGCTACAGGTTTTGAAGAAGTTAGCAATCCGGTGTTAACAACTGTCCCAGTTTCTGAACCAGAAAGAATTGTTGAAGAATTAGAATCAGAATTAGATATCCCACCTTTCCTAAGAAGAAGAAAAAGTATTGATGAATAACAAAAAAGGACACATTATGCTGTGTCTTTTTTTTATAATCACTTTAGGTGATGATATGAAAGTATATCTTGATTTGATTTTCATCTTAAATTTCCTTTTTGACTTTCTTCTTTTATTAATTGTAGGTGTTTTACTAAGACGCTGTGCTTCTTTAAAAAGAGTCTTTTTAGGGTCATTAGTAGGAGCGGTTTCTATTTTTTTTCTCTTCATGGATATCTCCTCACTAGAACTATTTATCTTAAAAGTATTGGTTAGTATTTTAATGGTTATTACAAGTTTTAAATATAAAAATCTTAAATATACTTTTCGTAATCTTCTATATTTATACACAGCTAGTATTATTCTAGGAGGATTTCTATATTTATTAAACGTTGAGTTTTCCTATAAACAAGATGGTCTTATCTTTTATCATGATGGATTAAGTATTAATTGGATAATTCTTCTTATCACGTCACCAATAATTTTATATATCTATTTAAAACAAGGTTTATACTTAAAAAACAATTATTCTAATTATTATTTAGTAGACATATATTTTAAAGATGAAAAAATCAATGTAAGTGCTTTTTTAGATACCGGCAATAGATTAATTGACCCATATCAACAACGACCTATTATCTTAGTCTCAAAGAAAGAACTAAAAAACTATTATGATGATAATGACATCATTTTAGTACCATACGAATCATTAAATCATCATGGCATCTTAAAATGTATAAAACCAGATAAGATAATTATTTTAGGGGTTGGTGTCAGGAATAATCTATTAATTGGTATATCAGAAGATAAGATTAATATTGATGGCATCGATTGTATATTACATACTAAATTATTGGAGGAATGAAATGATTAATAAAGTGATTAAATATTTAAAGAAAGTATTAACCAAAATAGAACAGATATTTTATGTTGGAAGTTCAGATATTCTACCAGAACCATTATCAAAAGAAAATGAACAATATTACTTGAAATTAAAAGATAGAGGAGATGCTAATGCTAAAGATAAATTAATTGAACATAATCTAAGATTAGTAGTTTTTTTAGCTAAAAAATATGAAAATACTAATATTGATTTAGAAGACTTAGTCAGTATTGGTACCATTGGTCTAATTAAAGCGATAAATACTTATAAGATGGATAAAAATATCAAACTGGCAACCTATGCCTCCAGGTGTATTGATAATGAGATACTGATGTATTTAAGAAAGAATAAACGAAGACGAAGTGAGATTAGTTTTGAAGAATCTCTTAGTTATGATGTTGATGGTAATGAACTACATTTAGAAGATGTGTTAGGAACAGAACCAGATATTGTTACTAAAGATTTAGAATCGGAAGTAGAAAAAGAAATGTTATTAAAAGAAATAGACAAATTAGATGAACGAGATAAGAAAATTATGATTTTAAGATATGGCTTATTAGGTAAAGAAGAAATGACTCAAAAAGATGTCGCCTTATTATTGGGGATATCACAGTCTTATATTTCGAGAATTGAAAAGAAAGTTATAAAAAGGTTAAAGTATGTAGTTAAGATATAAATAATTATAAAATCATGACAACCACAAATAATTGTATAAAAAGGCCCTAATTGTATCACAATTGATATGAAAGGGGTTTTTATTTTGGCAAAACATAAAGTTGATATTACAGGTCTTAACACATCGTCAATTAAAGTTTTAAAAAATGAGGAAATGATGGAATTGTTTGTGAAATTTCAAGCGGGAAATATGCAAGCTAGAGAACAACTGGTTCACGGGAATTTAAAGCTAGTCTTGAGTATTTTAAAAAAATTCAATCACCGTACTGATAATATGGATGATTTATTTCAAATTGGTTGTATTGGACTATTAAAAGCTATTGATAATTTTGATTTGTCTCATAATGTTAGATTTTCCACTTATGCTGTGCCTATGATTGTTGGTGAAGTCAAAAGATATTTAAGAGATAACAATAGTATTCGTATTTCAAGAAGTTTGAAGGATATCGCTTTTAAAGCACTCAAATTAAAAGAAGAATTAACCAATCAATATGGTAGAGAAGTATCTATTGATGAGGTTAGTAAATTATTAGATATGGATGAGATAGATGTGATAATAGCCATTGATGCTTTAAAAGAACCAGTTAGTATGTTTGAACCTATATATAATGATGGTGGGGACACTATTTATTTGGCAGATCAATTAGAAAGCAGGGAAGATAATGCTCGTAATTGGGATATTATGATCGCACTAGATAGTGCTATCGAAACCCTTAAAAGTAAAGAACGTCAGATTCTAATAGACCGTTTTATTATGGGTAAGACCCAAATGGAAATAGCAGAGGAAATAGGGATATCACAGGCTCAAGTATCACGTTTAGAAAAAAATGCTGTTGATCATGTTAAAAAATTAGTTAAGTGATTATTAATCCCTCCTAGGCATATAATTTATTGGTGGTAATATGCGTTTATCTGATCTACAGAGTAAGGATGTTATAAGCATTATTGATGGTAAAAAAATAGGCAATATTATAGATGTAAAGATTGAGGAAGAAAGCGGTAGAATTGATGCTTTGGTAGTAGAACCTAGTCGCTTTTTTCTGAATTTTTTTTCTTCCCACCAAGAATTTGAGATATATTGGGCTGAGATAGAAAAAATAGGTGAGGATGTTATTTTGGTTAAGATGAAAGTGTAATTTTAGGCACTTTTTTTGTGTCTTATGCATAGATTAGAATGAGGAGGGATATAAGTGGGAACATATAGAGAAATCGTTACAAAAGCTGTTATTGGAAAGGGTAAAAAATATTTTAAGAATGTATATAATTTGCAAACGGAAATATTACCTTCAACGGTATTAGGTTGCTGGCTTATTAATCATAAATTTAGGGGATATAAGTCGGGTGATAAGATAATGGTAGATGGTTCTTTTGATGCTAATATCTGGTATTCTTATGATGATGATAGTAAAACGGGAGTTGTTAGTAAAAAGATTGAATATAGTGAAGGCGTAAACGTAAAAGCCAAGGAAGAATTTGATATGAGTAATGATAGTGAAATTATTGTTAGAGCATTAAAACAACCTAATTGTTTAAACGTAGAAATAAAAGATGGAACAATTGAATTTGAAATAGAAAAAGAATTAGGTATTGAACTTGTGGGAGATACCAAAGTAAAAATTGCTGTTGAAGATGAAGAAGAACCTTGGGATATAATTGAAGATGAAGTAAGTGATGAGGTTAATGAAGAAATAGATAACAGTGTTGATGAAAAATTTATAAGCTAATATTATCTTGAAAGATATTAAAACATATAAACAAAATGAGAACTAAGTTCTACAGTTTGGCTAATGCTTTGCATTAGTTTTTATTTTCAGAATAAAAAGAGATGTGTTGGAAATATTTAAATATAAAATAGAGAAAAACACCGAGTATAAATGAACTCGTTAAACCTTCATAACGATCTTAACAAAAAATCGCCCATAAGGGCGATGAAACAAATTGTAGTTAGACTACAGCAGGACCAACAAATCTAGAACCGATAACAATAACTAATAGAATAAATAAAACTAATATAATAGCGGCTCCTGATCCAAATCCTCCGTAATATCCTCCCATATACCCTGGATATCCATAACATCCGCCGTAGCATCCAGGGGCACCATATCCATAAGCTGTGTTATAACCATAAGAATACATACTCTTACCTCCTTTTATTTGTTCTGTTATAATTTATTACAATGGTGTCAATTTGGTTATAGAAATCACCTATAATTACCTTTTTTATGATAATAAATTTTATATTTGTGTTATGATATTATTGGTGATACTTGATGAAAAGTGATTTTGCAAAACTAGATAGATGGTTATTATTTTGGACTATATTTATGTTTGTATTAGGTATTTTTATGATTTTTAGTGCATCTAGTGTTAAAGCTTCCTTAGGTGGGGCACCTTATTATTATTTTGTAAAACAAACTATAACATTTAGCATTTGTGCTATTGTATCATATGTAATTATGTCTATTCCGTTACGATTCTACAATAAAATGGCTTTTATAGTTGTTATTGGCGTTGTAGGATCACTGGTAGTTGTATATTTATATGGCGCTATTATAAATCAAGCTCGTAGTTGGATACCACTTGGCTTTTATAACTTTCAACCTAGTGAGTTTGCTAAAGCGGCAATCGTTTTATATATGGCGGTATATTATAACAAATATAAAGATAGCAAAAAATTAATAGTAATATTATTTCCCCTTTTAGCAGCTATCACTATGGGAGCATTAACCTTTATTCAACCAGATTTTGGTACAACTGTCATTATCGTCGCTTTAGGTATTATTATTTTTTTTGCGGTCCCTTTTGATAAAACTATTAAAAAATACATTTTTCAATTAGCGGCTTTAGTGGTCGGAGTAACTGTTTTATTTATCTTAATTACCGGATCGCCTATTCTTAGACCGGGTCAATTAGCGCGCTTTGATTATAAAAATCCTTGTACTAAGTATCTTAGCGGAGGTTCTGGATATCAGGTTTGTAATGGCTTTATTGCTATTAATAATGGTGGTTTATGGGGTGTTGGTATAGGTAATAGTACCCAAAAGTATTTATATTTACCAGAAGCGCATACGGATTTTATTTTCCCTGTTATTTTAGAAGAAATAGGACTAATTGCTGGGATTGGTATAATTATAATATATATTATAATTTTAATGCGGATTATGAAAATAGCATTTAGAAGTTACAATCTGATGGGGTCTATTATTGCATACGGTACTGCTGTATATATATTCTTACATGTTTTTATAAATTTGGTTGGCGTTTTAGGTCTTCTTCCATTAACAGGCGTGCCCCTTCCGTTTTTAAGTTATGGTGGTTCTTACGCCTTAAATTTGTCTATCCTCTTAGCATTGGTCCAGAGGGTCGAAATCGAAAACAAGCAGAAAATGAGGAAAAAAATATTAATGCAGGGGGAAACTACTTAATAATCAAAAATAATCTCTACGAAGGAGGTTATTTTTATGTTAGAAGAAATATATACAAAATATATATTGAAATATTATAAAATAGTAATAATGGTTGTTGCCATAGTTATCGTAAGTTCAGTAGGCTTTTTTCTTATTAATCATTATACTAATAAAGAAGAATTAAAGGATATCCCTAAATTAAAGGATATCGTCATCGATGAAGTTGATGAAGAATTAGAAGATGTTGTAGATGAGACTTATTATTATATCGATCTTAAAGGGGCGGTTACTAACCCTGGTGTTTACAGAATCTTGGAGGGACAACGGGTAATTGATGTTATTACCTTAGCAGGTGGCTTAACCGCGAAGGCAGATACAAGCGTTTTGAATTTAAGTAAAAAAGTATATGATGAGATGATAATTATTATTTATACTAAGGATGAGATAATAAAATTTAAAGAGAGTGGTCAAACAAAGGAAGAAGTGATTATCTATCTTGAAAAAGAGTGTAAGTGCCCCGATCCTAATATAAATGGGGCATGTATTGACAATGAAACTTCTGATAATAATTCCCAAGTCACATCTAAAGTATCAATAAATACAAGCTCTAAGGAAGAACTTATGACATTGACTAGTATAGGAGAAACTAAGGCTCAAAATATTATTGATTATCGCAATAATAACGGTCCATTTGTAAGTATTGAAGATATAAAAAATGTTTCCGGTATTGGAGAAAGCATCTTTGATAAAATTAAGGACTATATTACTATATAATTCTCTTTATGTAATCCTTTCTTTAATCGCTATTATTTATAGTTATTGTATAATTAATTTTTATCCATATCAAAGTAAATATCACACAAATGATAATGTTATTGAAGGATATATTCATCGTTATGAGATAGATGGTAATAAATTAACTGTGATACTTAAAGGTAGGGAGAAAGTACTTATAAATTATTACTTTAAAACGATAGACGAGAAAGATGAATATTCATTAAAACTAGGAGATTATATAAAGGTAAGTGGTTCAATGAAAGAACCAAAATCTGCTACTGTATTTAATTTATTTGACTATAAAAAATATTTATATCGTAATAAAATATTTTATATTATGGCAGCTGATAAAATAGAATATATTAAAAGCAATATTCGTCTACGTTACAAAATCAAACAATTAATTATAGATTATATTAATTGTTTTAAAAAATCATCAACTTATATAAAAGCTTTAGTAATAGGGAACAATAAAGAAATTACTAATGAGGTTAGTAAATCTTATCAATTAAATGGAGTTAGTCATTTGTTTGCCATATCGGGTACTCATATATCTTTTTTAACAGTTATCATTTTATGGATCTTAAAGAAATTAAAAATAGAGGAAAATAAACGATACTATGTTGTTATATTATTTCTTCTCTTTTATATCTTTTTAACAGATTACGCTAGTTCTGTTTTAAGATCCGTTGTTTTCTTTATTCTTTTATCTATAAATAAAATGTATTATTTTAATATTAAGACAATAAATATTTTACAACTAACATTGTTTATCCTACTATTATTTAAACCATCATTATTATATGATATTGGATTTCAATTTTCTTTTGTAATAAGTTTTTATTTAGTCCTATATCAAAGTATAATAACTTCATCTAATCATTATTTTAAACAATTATTTCTAATTTCTTTCATCGCTTTTCTTGTTAGTATACCAATATGTATCAATAACTTTTTTCAAATTAATCTTTTAAGTCCTATAATTAATCTCTTTTTCGTCCCTTATGTTGTTTTTATATTATTTCCATTATCTTTCTTATGTTTAATATTTCCTTTTTTAGATTCAATTCTCTATTTTTTTATCAATATCTTAGAATCTGTTTCGCTTCTATTAAGTAATATTAAAATAGGAGAGATTATTTTATCTAAACCAACATTTATAGGTTTAATGCTTTATTGGATTGTTATAACTTTATGTATAAGAGGAATGACTAGAAAAAAATACTATTGTTTGGGCTTATTAATAGGTTTGATAATTATTCATCATAATATTAATTATTTCAATACTGATCCTTATGTTGCCTTTTTAGATGTAGGCCAAGGTGATTCTATATTTATTAATTTGCCACATAATAAAGGAAATATATTAATTGATACCGGGGGCCAAATGAAATTTGGGGAACCTTGGCAAGAAAGACGTAGAGAATATAAAATAGGTGAAGGTACAATTATCCCTTATCTTAAATCAATCGGGGTTAAAGAATTAGATTATTTAATTTTAACCCATGGTGATGAAGATCATATGGGTGAGAGTCTAGATATTGTAAACAATTTCAAAGTGAAACAAGTAATATTAAATGATGGTGCATTAGTAAAATTAGAAGAGGCCTTAATTGAGCAACTTAACAAATTAAATATCAAGTATTATTTTGGTAAGCGAGGCGATGTATTATTAATTGATAAATATCCATTTTATATTTTAAATCCCAAAGTGGATTTAAATGAAAATGATAATAGTATTGTTTTATATACTGTTTTAAATGGTCATAAGTTGTTGTTGGCAGGTGATATATCATCTAAAGTTGAAAGGGATTTAATAAAGGAATATTCCAATCTTAAAGTGGATATATTAAAATTAGGACATCATGGTTCGATTACTAGTACATGCGAGGAATTTCTAGATTTTTTAAAACCTAAATATGGTATTATACAAGTAGGTTTAAACAATCGTTTTAATCATCCTAATGAAGCTGTAATTAATCGTTTAATAGATAAAAAAGTAAATCTTTATCAAACCAGTATTGATGGAAGCATAAAAGTTATTCTTAGGGCTAATGAAGTGACATTTATATCCGCTTCAACATAGAGTGAAGTAGACACTAAGTTAGTGTTTACATAGATTAAGAAGCCTTAAGAGGCTTCTTTTTAATCAATTTGTGATATACTAAAGAAGGAGGATGAATATGTCGTTATTTCTTAATTGTTTACTTATATTTGTAGTTAGAATTATTGATGTTTCAATGGGCACTTTGAGAACAGTGCTGGTTGTTCGTGGCAAAAGAATGGTAGGAGCATTTATTGGGTTCATAGAGGTCGGCATTTGGTTTTTAGTGGTAAGGCAAGCTTTGACTGGTGAAGATACAAGCCTTTGGGTCGCTATCGCTTATGCTGGAGGTTTTTCAACAGGAACTTTTGTAGGTTCATGGTTGGAAGAAAAACTTGCCATTGGTAGTTCATCAGTCACGGTGGTAACTAGAGGATTAAGGCATGATGTTGTAAAAACTCTTCGTGATAAAGGTTTTGGAGTGTCATCAGTAATTTCTCAAGGAATAGATGAGGAAAATTTAATGTTAATAATTGAGGTAGATCGTAAACGCATCAACGAAGTTTGTAGTATTATAAAAGAAATCGCACCAGATTCATTCATCGCTATATCTGATACTAAACGAATTATTAATGGTTATTTTAGGTAGGTCATATATGAAAAATATATATTTATTTTACGGTGTAGAAGAATTTCTTATAGATGAAGCTATCTCGAATATTAGATCAAAGCATCCTAATGGACAAGTTATAAAACATGATTTAACGGAAACAAGTATAAGCATTTTACTAGAAGATGCATCAATGATTTCGCTTTTTGATGACGAGAAGATTGTTATTGGATATCATGCTGATTTTCTAACAGGTTCAACTAAAAAAAGTGATATAAATCATGATATTGATGCTTTAATTAGATATATTGAAAACCCTAATCCTAAAACCGCTCTTATTTTAGTTGTATTAAACGAAAAAATAGATAAGCGAAAAAACATTGTTAAGAAATTATTGAATAAAGCTGAAGTTAAGGAATTCAATAAATTGTCAGGAAACGAAATGGTAAGATATGCTCAAAAACTATTTGACAAAAATAATTATAAAATTAGTTTTAATGCTTTACACACCTTAATAGATAGAGTAGAAGATAATTTATACTTATTGAATAGTGAATGCGATAAATTAATGTTTTATAAGATGGATACTAAAATAATTGAAGAAGCTGATGTTAAAGAAATGGTTTTGAAATATAATTTTGATAATATCTTCGCATTAACAGATGCTGTTATAAAGAAGGATATTGATACATCATTATTCTTATATCAAGAATTATTAAAAAGAAAAGAAGAACCAATAAAGATTATTGTTTTGTTAGCTAATCAATTTAGGTTAATTTTCCAAGTAAAAGGATTGTCTTCAAAAGGCCTTAGTGAAAGTCAAATAGCTAGTAATTTAGGAGTTCATCCATACAGGGTAAAACTTGCTAATGAAATAAGCCTTAAAGAAAAAGATTTGTTAAAATATATTGAATTGCTTGCTAATTTAGATGAAGATATAAAAACTGGTAAAGTTGATAAAGATGTGGGACTTGAATTATTCCTACTTAAATTATAAATTTTTCAAACACTAATATCCCAATAGTGATTTACAAATAGTTATTTGGCAAAAACTACCAAAATAAACATGCTATTATCGTGCTATTATATTAATAGAACGGTAACATGTTTTTTTGTTTTCGTTTAATTATTCATAAAAGGAGTAGTAGATAAAATATGAATAGGAGAAATGGATTCACCTTAGTAGAATTGCTAGCTGTAATCGTAATATTAGCAATAATATTAGCAATTTCAATACCGACAATCAGAGGATTAATTGATAATTCGATGAAATCTTCTTTTCAAAGTAATGCTAAACTAATATATAAAGCAATTGAAAACAAAAGGTTAGAGAATAGCGACTTTAATCCAACTACTATTAATAAAGATAATATATATGAGGTGTTAAAAATATCTAGTAATGATTATGAAAGTGTAACAGTTTCTATTAAAAATAATCGCCCTTTTTTAAGTGTGGTTGGGACAAATAGATGGAATAACCTGATTGTGTGTGGAACATATCACAACATGACATTGGTAGCATCGTTAAGTGATTGTAGCGTGCCATTAGCAGATAATAGTGGAGCAAGTGCACCGAACTTAAGACCTAATATGATACCGATCAGGTGGAATGGTGCTGATTGGATAAAAGCGGACAGCAATAATGAAGCTGGAGATTATTCTTGGTATGATTATGATACAAAGATGTGGGCCAATGCGGTAACGGTAACAGAAGCGACAAGAACATCTTATCAAAATGCCGCTTTAGGTACAGTGGTAAATGCAGTTGATATCTTAACGTTCTTTGTTTGGGTGCCTAGATATAAGTATGCCATCCCAACCGGTACAGGGCCAAGAGAAATAAATATAGTATTCGAATCAAAGATATCGCCAAAATCAACAGGTACAGCAGTAGATACAGATTATTATACTCATCCGGCCTTTACTTTTGGAGCAACGGAGTTAGATGGTATATGGGTAGGCAAATTTGAACCAACGGGAACAATAGATAGTATAACTATTGTTCCGGGTTTAACATCAATAAGAAGTCAAATGGTATCTACTATGTTTAGCGCGACAAGAGCAATGCAAAACGCAGGTAATCAATATGGCTTTGAAACAAGTGGTATAGATACACACGTGATGAAGAATAGCGAATGGGGAGCGACAGCCTATCTATCACATAGTAAATATGGAAAGAATGCGGAAGTGACGATTAATGCTGCTGCTGGCTATTATACGGGTGGCGGAACAGACACCAGCTATATTACTAACATTAATCAAAGCACTACCGGTACAATATACGGAATATATGATATGTCTGGCGGTGGATTGGAATATGTAATGGGCAATTACAATGATACAGGTGTTGATTCAATACCGGATCCAAAGTATTATGATAAATATACGACAACAGATATAACCACTACTTGTGATGGTGGTATATGTAAAGGACATGCGTTATCAGAAACAAGTGGTTGGTATGATGATTACACCAATTTTGCTTCTATGCAATATCCGTGGGTTAGACGTGGCGGTGGCTACAACGCTGGCATAAATGCAGGGGCATTCTGCTTTGACAACGTCTATAGAGGCGGTGGCGATACCGGCAATTCGTTTCGCATTGTACTAAACTAACGTTGTTATAAAGATATAATATGCATTACCTCTGCTAATACATTTATCGATAGTACAGGCCCCCTTTCTAGGTTAGTAGAAAAACACATAAAAAAGTGTAGATATCTAATCTACACATAATAATCAATAGTTATTTATAATTTACGATATAACCCAATAGCTTTACCTAAGATGCTTACATTAGGTAATATAATGGGGGCTAGAAGATCATTTTCAGGTTGTAATCTAATATGATCTTTTTCTTTATAAAATCTTTTCAGTGTAACTTCGTTTTCGTCTGTCATAGCAACAACAATTTCCCCGTTGTTAGCTATCTTTTGTCTTTGAACAATAACAATATCTCCATCAAAGATTCCAGCATTTATCATACTATCCCCACTCACATCAAGCGTAAATACTTCTTTTTTATTTGGTATAAGATGAACTGGTAAAGAGAAAAATTCATTTGGTCTCTCAATTGCTTCAATGGGAGAACCTGCAGTTACTTTACCTAAAAGTGGAACTTGAACGACATCTTCACTTTGTTTTAAGTATTCATTATCTACTAATAATTCAATAGCTCTACTTTTATTGCCACCCTTTTTTATATAACCTTTACTTTCAAGATTAGAAAGATGCACATGAATCGTGGCAGGTGATGATAATCCAAGGAATTGTCCGATTTCCCTTACAGTAGGGGGATAACCTTTTTCGGCAATTCTTTCTTTAATAAACTTTAAGGCCTCTCCTTGCCTTTGAGTTAATTTTTCCATTATATTTCCTCCCAAGTTATATTTCTGTTTACAGTTTAGCACACAAAATGTCAAAAGTCAAACAAATGTTTGCAAAAGCGTTGACACGAACAAAAGTTCGTTGTATGATAAAGGCGTGAAAAGGAGTTGAGGTATATGAATATTAAAAATGTTATTATTACTTGTGTCGTTGTTGTTTTATACTTATCACTTTGTTCTTGGCGTTTTGCTAGATTAGAAGAGGCTGATACAGGATATAATCAAAGTCTTGTTATCAATGTAACAAATAAATAATATATGTTTTAATTATCGTGTGAAATAATAACTAAATTACTATTATTTTTAACATCATATTTATTAATAAACTTACGAAAGGCATCGTTATCAATATTTGATCCTTCTTTGACATCAATAACAATGTCATAAATGTCATAGTTATCTATAATTGAACATATCTTTTTCTTTAATTTATTTAAATTTGGATTATTAATAATACCCTCTATTTTTATATATAGGGTATTTTTAGTAAATTCGATATCTGTTTTAAACATATAATCACCATCCAAGAAAATATTAACATGTTAAAGATAAAAAAAAGGCCTTTCGACAAAACTAGAAAAAACTCTTTTAATAATTGTTGTTACTTATTTTTAAAAGAATATGCTATAATCTTTTTAGAAGTAATGTGGAGGCTAGTATGAGATCTATTATAGTCATTATTTGTAAAATAATTAGCTTTATTTTAAATAGATTTGGGGGAGGTTCTATTTATCCGGGTGATTTAGCCTTGCGATTGGATAAAGATATATTAAGTTATTTTCAATTACCTAAAATCACTATCTGTGTTACTGGTACTGCTGGTAAAACAAGTATTTCAGGAACATTAGCAGAACTTTATCGTGATGCGGGATTTAAGGTGGGTCATAATGCCAAGGGGTCAAATACTAAAACATCAGTGGTTACCACTTTGATTCAGAATTCTAATATTTTTGGTAAAATCAAAGCTGATGTATTAGTGTTAGAAGTTGACGAAAGATATATAAAACAAGTATTGAAGGTAATTAAGCCTAATTATTTAATTATTAGTAATTTATCTCGAGATCAGTTAGCGCGTCATGGACATTTTGATATAGTTTGGAATTATATTAATACATACATCGATAAAAGTACTCATTTGATTCTTAATGCAGATGATCCCTTAACAAGTAAATTTAGTCTAGAACACAAGGGCAAAACGACCTTTTATGGGGTTAAGAAAACAAAGTATTCTTACAAACATAGTGAATTGAATAATTTGGATATTCTTTACTGTCCAAAGTGTCATAAAAAATTAAAATTTAATTATTTTCATTATGGTAATTTAGGTAACTATCAATGTTTAAATTGTGATTTCCAAAGAGGGGAACCAAAATATGAAGCGGAATTAATTAGTGATAATTGTTTTAAAGTAGACGATATAGAAATTAAAATGAATAATACTGCTATATATAATGTTTATAACTTGCTAGCATGTTACGCCGTAGTATCAGATAGTGGTGTTGCTAGTGATCAAATTGTTACGTCATTAAATAATTTATCATTGAATGTTAAACGCTTAGATACTTTTAAAGTGGGTAATAAAGAATGTGTTTTATTAATTAGTAAAAATGAAACACCTATTTCTTATAATCAATCACTAGATTATATTAGTAAACAAGAAGGAATTAAAACAGTAATTATTGGTTTTAATAGAATTAGCGGAAGATATAACTTGAAAGATTTGTCTTGGTTATGGGATATCAAGTTTGAGCTTTTAAACGAAGCCTCTATTGATAAGGTTATTTGTATAGGAAATTTTGCTAATGATCTTGCGGTTAGATTAAAATATGCCAATATTGATCAAAACAAAATTATAGTTTGTTTATCTTCAGAAGAGATATTAAATATGATAAAAAAATATACCAAAGAGAAGGTATATTGTATGTTGTATTTTGATGTTGAAAAGACTTTCAAAAGATTGCTAAAAAAAGAGGTGTAACATGAAATTAACAATTGCGCATTTATATTATGATTTGCTAAATCTCTATGGAGAAAATGGTAATGTTAAAGTTTTAAAAAAACAATTAGAGAATCAGGGAATCAATGTTACGGTAAAATTTGTAACTGTTGATGATGATTTGGAATTTGATAAATATGATTTAGTTTATATTGGTGCGGGAACGGAACAAAATCAAAAAATTGCTTTAAATCATTTGTTAAAATATAAAGATAATATAAAAGATATGATAGAGAACAATAAAGTCTTTCTTGTAACC
>JAQVZV010000098.1 GCA_028708005.1 Bacilli bacterium | reverse complement strand
ATAACAATCTCTTAATGAAATATGCTTATTGTTTTTATTATATATCTCTAGATATCCAACCAATATGATGAAGTGAGCGAATAACGGTGTCAAAATATTAGTAGCTCCCTCACTAACTCTAAATACTGCTTGTGCAAATTCAGCAGTCATATTTGATTTCATAAACATAGGTACAACTATAGGGCTTATAATTGTCCATTTAGTAATGGAAGACGTCATAAACACATTAGCTATGCCCAATAAAATAAACACTAATAAAATAAGAGGTATTGAAGTAAAGTTTAAAGTCTTTATTAATTCAACAAGCCAAATTGTTATAACAGTCCCTAAATTACTGCGTTTAAATATAGCAATAAACTGAGAAGCAAAAAAGATAAGTATTAAGACACTACCAATATTATTTAGTGAATTATATAAAACTTCACTAAATTGTTCTCGGCCCCTTATTGTTTTAGCGCCAAAACCATATAACCATCCACTTACTAGCAGAATAATAGAAATTAAGTAAACGATAGATGAGCTAAAATATGAATTAGAGCCTAAAAGCATCTCGATATATGTTTTACCGTCATTATCTAGCAATAGACCAGACGATGGAAGCCCTGGTATAAGCATATATATAAATATGATCGTTACAAGAAGCCCCCCCATAATAGCAAGATACATTCCCCTTTTTTCTTTACGCCCAATAGTAACTTCCTCAACGATTTCTTCATCTCTTTTATATTTTGGAATTCGAGGGATTATGATTTTTTCCGTTATATAAGTAATAAGAAAAGCTAAAGATAGAGTTGATACAATCGCAAAAAATATATTGCTATGAGCCCCTATCGTAAAACTATCATCAGTCAATCTCGCCGCCAACTCAGTATATGTAACTAAACCATATTCTGTATTAGATAAAATAAAGTTTACGCCTTGACCTGCTGAAACCCCAACAAAAGTTGAAAGAATCCCAACCAACGGATTACGATTATTAACAAGATAAAAAACAGCTGCCAAAGGAATTAATATAACATAGCCAGTATCACTTGCAAAATTACTTATAATTGCTAATAGCACAAAAGTAAACGTCATCCAGAACTTATTAAAACGGCGTCCCACAAGGGTAAATACAGTCGTTAACAGCCCTGATTTATAGGCCATCCCAATCCCGATAAGAGCCACTAAGAAGGCTCCTAATGGAGCAAATATTACAAAGTTAGCCATCGTATTACCTAATATACTTCGAAACTCAGCACCGCTAAACAAATTGGAAACAGCGACGACACTCTTTTCTAAGTTACCTGTTACGGGATTAATTCTAGTCCACGTAGCTTGCCAACCAAAAATATTACCAATCAAGCTCATAATCATCGTAAGCAACGTTAAACCAAGAAACGAACATATAACATTACTAAATATTCGTTTTTTCTTTGAATCATCCATTACTGCTCCTCCATAACTTTCTTAATTTTCTTATCAAAATCAATTCTATTCAACATAATACTTCTACCACAATTTAAACATTTTATCTTGATATCAACACCCATTCTAACAATTCTAAATAAATTGTTCTTACATGGATGAGACTTTTTCATCATCACGATTGAGTCAAGTTTATATTCTTTATTCATTTGACTATCTCCTAACTTTACTAATATCCAACGCCTTTTTTATTTCCCTTAAAACTTGGCGTTCAATAACATCATGATGTCTAATATCAGCATCAACGCTTAATCTATATGTAACTTTGTTATCTAACTTTTGAACCCCTAAATACTTACAGTCAATAATATTTTCAATATCCTTTGCTAATTTGGTAGCAAGCTTATTAAGCATAGCATCTACCAATGATTCATCATTGTCATAATCCAAGGCAATATCAATAAACAACGTTGATCTACTTAAACTATAATTAATAATATCAGTAATATTTCGATTAGACAAAATCTTGACTTCCCCTGTTTCACTACGAATCTTAGTCGATTTTAAGCCAAGAAATATAACTTCACCTTTAAAATTACCAACCATAATGATATCGCCAATAGCATATTGATTTTCTATAAGAATAAAGGCTCCAGCCAAAATATCTCTTAGTGTGTCTTGGATTGCTAAACCAATCGCTAAACCAACCATCCCAATACTAGCAATAATAGCGCCCGTATTAACACCTAAAATACTTAATATTATCATCAGAATAGCAACAACAAAAGTGTACTTAATAATATTATCAAGCAAAACATTTAATGTTCTTAATTTCCTTTTATCAACCTTAGCCCTTTTCATTCTAATAGAAAGTGACTTTTTAACAACACTTAAAAGCATCTTGTAAACTAAATAACCAACAACAAGACTTACAATAATATAGATAATCTTTTCGTTAATCAGGATACCAAATACTTTTATCATATGTCACCCTTCTATTTTTATATTTAACATTTCTAATAAACGTTGAAGTTCTTCGTCATTAGCAAATATAATTTGAATTTTACGGTTATCAATTATAACCTTCGTCCCAAGTTTCTCCTTTAGCGCATCTTCAACATAAGAATATGGATTAGTTTTAACTTTACGCGGTTTACTGTTGTTTTCATTACCTCCGTTAGACACCATTGCTTCTAGTTTTCTAACACTTAAATCTTCTTTAACAACTTTTCTAGCAAGCTCTTCTATTTTTTCATTATCTGATAATTTACTTAAGACTCTTGCGTGTCCCATTGATAATTTTCCACGCAAAACTAAATCCTGTACATAATCAGATAGCCTTAACAAACCAAGCATATTAGTTATATGGCTTCTACTTTTACCTAGTTTTTTCCCCAGCTCATCTTGTGTAATACCTAAAGAATCAATCATCGACTTATATGCCATCGCTTCCTCAATAGCATTTAAATCTTCCCTTTGAAGATTCTCTAATAACGCTATTTGCATCATTTCTTCGTCTGTGAAGTCACGTATAATAGCAGGAATGGTTTTTAATCCCGCCATTGCACTTGCTTTTACTCGACGTTCACCCGCTATAATTTCATAACCTTTAATACTTCTTTTAACAATTATAGGTTGAAAAACGCCGTTTTCCTTGATAGAATCAGCTAATTCTTGTAATGCTTCTGCATCAAATACTTTTCTAGGTTGATATGGATTGCTCCTTAAATTAGATAATTCAAGCTCTACAATTTCATCTTTTGAAGCATTCTCAACAATACTTGTTTCTAATTGATTAAAATCAAGGTTTTCAGCATTAAATAGTTGTTCTAATCCTTTTCCTAAAGCTCTTCTTTTATTTTCCATTACGAATAATCACTTCCTTTGCTAAATTTAAATAAGCGTGATGGCCTTTGCTTCTGGCATCATACTCAGCAATCGGTTTACCATGTGAAGGAGCTTCTGACAATCTAATTAAACGAGGAATTATAGTATCATATACTCTTTCTTTAAAATAACTAGATCGGAAGAGCGTCGT
>JAQVZV010000097.1 GCA_028708005.1 Bacilli bacterium | reverse complement strand
TGACCCATCTAAAGATAAATAATCTCCTTCTTGAAAGACTTTACCATCTTTAGTAGTAAATGTTTTAGCAGTTTCATCAATACTTAACTCATTACATCCTGTTATACAGCAGCGGCCCATACCACGGGCCACAACAGCAGCATGTGATGTCATGCCCCCCCGAATAGTTAAAATGCCATTAGCGATTGTCATTCCTTTAATATCTTCAGGTGATGTTTCAAGTCTTACTAAAATTATATCTTTCTCACCCTTTTCTTTAGCTGCTAAAGCATCTTCAGTAGTGAAATATATTTTACCAGTAGCAGCACCAGGCGAAGCGGCTAAACCTTTAGCCACAGGAATGGCATTTTTTAATGAATCAGTATCAAAAGTTGGATGTAATAATTGATTTAATCTACGAGGATCAACTTTCATTAAAGCCTCTTCCTTAGTAATCATACCTTCGTTCACTAAATCAACCGCTATTTTTAAGGCTGCTGTAGCTGTTCGTTTTCCATTACGCGTTTGTAACATATATAGTTTTCCATCTTCAATGGTAAACTCCATATCTTGCATATCTTTATAATGTTGTTCTAGTATATTAGCATACTTTACAAACTCATCATAAAGATGAGGCATAATATCTTTTAAAGTATCAATTTGTTGAGGTGTTCTGATACCTGCTACGACATCTTCACCTTGAGCATTAATTAAATATTCACCATATAATTTATGTTCACCAGTAGCGGGATTACGAGTAAAAGCAACTCCTGTACCACAATTATCACCACGCTTTCCATACACCATTTCTTGAATGTTGACGGCTGTACCCCAATCACTAGGAATGTCATTTAATCTTCTATATGTAATAGCTCTTTCATTGTTCCATGATTCAAAGACCGCTTTAACTGCTTCAATTAATTGAAACTTTGGATCTTGTGGAAAAGGGGTTCCTGCTAACGATTGATATGTTTCTTTAAACTTATTTGTTATCTCAATCATATCTTCATCGGTTAAATCAATATCAGCCGTTATCCCCTTTTCTTTTTTGATACTATCTAACAATCTTTCAAATGATGATTTAGGGAAATGCATTACAACATCTGAAAACATTTGAATAAAACGGCGATATGAATCATAAGCAAAACGTGGATTGTTAGTAATTTTGGCAAGACCAACAACCACCTCATCATTTAGCCCTAAATTTAAAATTGTATCCATCATTCCCGGCATACTAGCTCTAGCACCAGATCTAACAGATATTAGTAATGGATTATTAACGTCTCCCATTTTTTTACCAGACTTAATTTCTAAGTCATTTAATTTATCAAATATTTGAAGTATTATTTCATCTGCTAGAACTTTATTATTCTCATAGTAATTAATACAAGCTTCGGTTGTAACAGTAAAACCTGCAGGAACAGGTAGTCCAATATTTATCATTTCTGATATATTAGCACCCTTACCCCCAAGTAAATTTTTCATTTCTTTGCTACCTTCTTCGAAGGCATAAACATATTTTGTCATTTTATCTCCTCTCCCTATACAATACTAGTATAGCAAAAAACATTAATTATCTTATATAGTTTATAAATATTAACATCTATTTACACTACTTTTCCCTCGCTCGAGGATGAGTTTTTAAATATATAGTTCTTAAATGTTCATTAGTAATATGAGTATATATTTGGGTAGTACTCAAACTCTCATGACCTAATAATTCTTGAACAGTTAATAAATCAGCCCCTGCTTCTAACATGTGTGTTGCAAAAGTATGCCTTAAAGTATGGGGTGAAACATGTTTTTTTAAGGAAGTATTTTTAATAATATTATTTAGGATATATCTAATCGCTCGTGTTGTAATTTGATCACCATGATTATTTAATATTAAGTAATCACTCTTTTTATTTTTAAGGAGTTTTAAATAACCATCATTGAGATAAATATTCATAATCTTTTTACAATAATCACTAAAGATAATGTCCCTCATTTTGTTACCCTTACCAGTTATTCTAATAATCCTGTTATATAAATCAATATCATCAAGTTTAATGTTAACTAGTTCACCCACTCTTATGCCAGTAGCATATAAAAGTTCAATAATAAGACGATTACGTTGACCTAGCGGTGTATTCATATCAGGGATATCAAATAAATCCTCTAATTCATTATAATAAAGAAACGACGGTAGTTTTTTATCCTTCTTAGGAAGTGATACTAATAAAAAGGGATTATCTTTGATAATATTTTCTTTTGAAAGATATTTATAAAAACTACGAAGAGAACTTATCTTTCTAGATATAGTTGAACGCTCATATTTTAAATCATGTAGTTTCATTAAATAAGGTCTTATATTTTGATATGTTAAAGTTTTAAAATTTAAATTATTTTCATCTAAGAAAGATAAAAATTCATTTATATCATTTTCATAGTTAATAATTGTATTTTTAGAATACCCTCGTTCATATTTAAGATATTTTAAAAAATTTAAGATATGTTTTTGCATTATCTCACCAATTATATTTTAACATAAAAAGATATCCCGTGGATATCTTTATGTAATATATTACTTTTGTTTTCCCGTATCTTCGAATAAAATATCATCTCTTAAATCTTCTAATATTTCAAGTGCATCGTATTCAGCAATTAATCTATAATCATCTATATATGCATCTTTATCACTAGGCGGCGTATATGTAAATTTCTTAAGCATATCGCTTTTAAAAGGTTCTAAGATATCAAATCTGCTAAGACAACTAGCTATTATATATTCCATTACAGCATCATCTTCAGCTTGGGGCGGTGTTAATAATTTAGTTCCTTCTTTTATCATTTTTTCTTCTAGGAATAACGCTAAATCACGTTTAAGTTTATAATTTTTATTTAAAAGTTCAGCGAAACGATAAAGCATAGCATAATTAGTGTATGGGTAAGGTTGCTTCATCAGTTTATATATTGCTTTTTCCAAGAAATCATTATCTATATTGCCTAAATCAATGCTTGTAACATTTCCATGATTACTTAGATATGAAATCATTTTACTAACTAACTGCTTATCCCCAACGATGTCTGCATGATTAGAAAATAGCAATGGTGCCTGTTTTGTTTGGCAATCATATTTATAAGTAACAATTAAATCAGTAACTGGCAAACTAACATTAGCGCGTTTAACAAGGAAATCAATTAATTGATCTTTATTTACAAAATATGTTGATAATAAATCTATATTTTTTAAATTTGACATTGCAAAGGGAATAAGTTTATTTTCAACGACAAAACTAATGGTATATCGATTTATCTGTTTTTTCATATATTACCTCACTTTTTATAATAAGATAGTTTAATTACTATGTCAAATTATTATTCTTCAACATAATCACAATTAGAACATTTAACTTTATCTTTTTTGGTAATCATTAAATGATTACAATGAGGACATTTCATTCCCGTGGGTTTATCCCAAAGGGCAAAATC
>JAQVZV010000096.1 GCA_028708005.1 Bacilli bacterium | reverse complement strand
GCACACAAATTAACAGTTAATTGAAAAATAATAAATTTTCTGATACTTTTAAAGATTGTTCTACCATAGAGAATTGATTTTGATATTGATAAAAAATTATCATCTAGAATAACAATATCCGACGCTTCTTTAGCAACCTCTGTCCCACTACCCATGGCAAAACCAACATCAGCCTTTTTCAAAGCAGGGGCATCATTGACCCCGTCACCTGTCATTCCAACAACTAACCCTAATTCTTGAGATATTCTAACTAATCTACTCTTATCTTGGGGTAGTGCTCTTGAAATAACCCTAATTTTAGATAGTATTGTTTTAAGTTGTTCATCACTATATTTATTTAAGTCATCTGACGATAAAGAAAGCGCATCGCCTTTTAGTAATCCTGTTTCCTTAGCAATAGAATTAGCAGTATCACTAGAATCTCCGGTAATCATAACCACTTGTACGCCTGCTTTTTCTACTAATTCAATTGTTTTAGGCGCCTCTTTTCGTATCTCATCTTTTATTCCAATCAAACCGACTAATGTTAATTGTTCTAATTTTAAATCCTGTTTTATTTCTTTATCAGAAGTCGCTACAGCAAGGAATCTAATACTATCAGCTGATGACATTGCTTGTATTTTTCGCTTTAAATATCCTATATTCAGAATACTTTTCTGTTCACCTTTATCATTGTAAAAGTATTTGCAATAAGGTAATATTTTATCAGGAGCCCCTTTTATCAGATGGGTATTTATATGACCCGTCACTTTTGTAACAGACACTTTATTTTTACTATCAAAAAGAACAATGTTTTGTTTTTTTATCTTTAAAGCATTGATACTGTATGCTGATATATACTCTAATAAAGCTCTATCAGTTGCATTACTACCAATCGCATACTTATTATCAATTGAAGCGGCATTGTTACAAATTAATGATATTTTCAATATCTCAAACAAACTTTTTTCTTTACTTACATCATTTATTTTATGATATTCCTTACCTACACCATTAATAAAAAATTTGACTTGTAATTTCCCGTTAGTTAAAGTCCCTGTTTTATCAGTAAATAGAATATTCAAACTACCAGAAGTTTCAATCCCTAGTAATTTTCTAACTAAAACCTTATTCTTTAATAACTTTTTCATGTTTAAAGATAATACCAAAGTGATCATCATTGGTAATCCTTCTGGTACGGCTACGACAATTACTGTTACTGCGAGTGTTATCGCATGAAGTATATGTCCTAAGAGCAAGGGCCAATTATTAATAAATATCAATATATTTTTCCAAACAAAATTATTTTGAATTACTATAACATTAAACAGGTATGACATGGATACAAGAGTTGCACCTACATAACCGAAACGACTGATTAAAGTGGCTAATGCTTTTAGTCTTATTTTTAGGGGACTATCTCTTTGCTCTTCTTGTAACTCTAAAGCAATACTACCATAAGTTGTATGATCGCCTACAGCCGTAACAAGCATTTTACATTCACCTAAACAAATGATACTACCTCTAAACAATTGATTCTTATTTACATCTTTTAATATTTCTTTTGATTCCCCATTAAGAGCTGATTCGTCAACATTAACAGCACCGGAAATTACCATTCCATCTGCGGGTACTTTATCGCCTGGTTGCAATAAAACAACATCCCTGCATACAACCTCACCAACAAAAACTTGTTTTAATCTTTTATCACGATATACCTTACAATACATTTTAGAGGCTTCATCTTGTAACCGTTTAAATGATGCTTCACTACCACGTTCAGACAAAGTAGAAATAACGGAAGCCATTAAAATAGCAATCACAATGCCAATTGTTTCATACCAATCAAAACTCCTAATTAAAAATAAGGTTTTAATGGCTAACGCAATAAGAAGAATTCTAATAATTGGGTCGCCTAAGTTTTCTAAAAATAATTGCCAAAAGTTACTTTGTTTTTTCTCGCTTATAACATTAGAACCATATTTTTGTCTCATCTTGACGACTTCTATTTCAGTTAATCCCAATTCGTCTGTTATCATACAAAGCCTCCTATAAAATGATATTTATAGGCGTTAAATATATAACTTTATTGCAAAGACAAAAAACGACTCAATAACATAAGTCGACAAAAAAAGAAACGATAACGTTTCTTGTAACTTGTTTTGATATACTTTCTTATTCGTATCTAAAATCTACTTCGATCTTGCTTTTATTTATTACTTTAACATAAACCTTGGTAGTTAATGGAATGGGCTGTTGTGTGCGTTCATCAATAATATTGGCTTTTATATATTTACTAGTAACTAAATCATTTAACTCTATATAAAAAGTTGAACCAGCCACTTCTAATTGTGGGTAATTAGCGCTATTTTCAGCTAAATAAAGTTCCGTCGATGACTCTATTAAATTAACTAAAGCATCAAATGATTGCTCTCTAGCTTCTTTCATATAACTTGATACACTTAAAGTTACCATCGTAGTAATAATTGAAAGAATAATAATAACAGCTAGTAATTCAACTAACGTAAATGCTTTTTTATTCATTTTGGTCATCCCCATTCTTATCTAGCGGAATCGTTGCCACAGCATTTAATGAAAGATCAGTCACTATGCCCCTTTGATGAGCAACAAACGCAGCAGCAGCTATCATTGTTGCGTTATCAGTACAATATCTTAGTAAAGGTGGTATAAATTTGATGTTATTTTCTTTACATAAGTTTTCAAATGCAGATCTTAATCCATTATTGGCAGAAACCCCACCAGCTATTAACAAAGTTTTAACATTATATTCTTTCAAGGCCCTCATTGTCTTTTTTGTTAATATTTCTACAACGCGGGTTTGAAATGATGTGGCTAAATTTTCATTATTAATAGTATTACCTCTTTGTTGCTCTTTATGAATCAAATTGATAACAGCACTTTTTAAACCACTAAAACTAAAATTATAACTATCATCATCTAATGGTATCGGTAAAGGATATATATCTTTACCAATGGAAGCTAAGTTATCGATAATAGGCCCCCCAGGATATTCTAACCCCATAACCTTAGCCACTTTATCATAAGCTTCCCCAACAGCATCATCTAAAGTGCCCCCTATCTTTTTAAAAACATAGTCATCTTCCATATATATCAAGTCAGTATGACCACCACTTATAACTAGAGCTATTAAAGGAAACGTTAATTCCCCCATTAATCTATTAACATATATATGACCAGCTATATGGTGAACAGGTACTAAAGGCTTATTATATATGAAAGATAATGTTTTAGCAGCTTGTACACCTATTAATAAAGACCCAATTAAACCAGGGCCGTATGTAACCCCAATGGCATCAATCTCTGCCATTGTCATATTAGCTTTCTTTAAACACGCCTCAATAACAATTGTAATGTTTTCAATATGATTGCGACTGGCTATTTCAGGAACAACACCACCATACAGTTTATGAATATCCATCTGTGACAAAACAATAGTACTTATTTCTTCAGTACCATTCTTCACAATACTGACACTTGTCTCATCACAA
>JAQVZV010000095.1 GCA_028708005.1 Bacilli bacterium | reverse complement strand
AAAGAAGCTGCTATATTATTAGAAGAGAAGGATCTTAATGGTGATATTCTAGTCAGATTGGTTGATGATTTATTTAGGGATACAGAAAAGTATAATAAAATGAAGAAAAATTTATCACGTCTTGTTATTCGCGATAGTGCAACTCGCATATATAATGTAATTTACAATCTAGTTAGTGGGAGAAAAATAGATGAAGAAGATAATAAACGAAATTAAAAGATATAAGATAGGGGATTATTTCGAAAATGTTTCAATGTCTAAATATACCAGTTATCGTATAGGAGGCATTGTTAAATTAATGGTTTATCCTAATAGTGTTAATAAATTAATCAAGTTACTTGAAATATTAAAAGAAAGTAAGATTAATCATAAAGTATTAGGTAATGGTTCTAATGTTATATTTAGTGACAATGTATATGATGGTGCCATTATTAAACTTGATGCTTTAAATCATTTAAAGATTGATGATACGGTTGTTAATGTAGGGGCAGGATATAGTCTAATGAAATTAGCGTATAAAGTATCTAGAATGGGCCTTAGTGGGTTGGAATTCGCTACGGGGATACCCGGCTCCGTTGGCGGCGCTGTATATATGAATGCTGGTGCTTATAAATCGGATATGGGTTATATTACGAGTAGTATAAAGGTTATTACGCCAACTCTTGAAGTGAAAGAGCTTTATAATAGTGATTTAGATTTCCACTATCGTGATTCTTTTTTACAACATAATCCAGGTTGTATTTGTATTGAAGCTAATCTTGTTCTTAAAAATGCTAATATAAAAGATATCATGACGTTGATTGAAGATCGTAAGCAAAAGAGATTATTAACACAACCTTTAGAATACCCTAGTGCAGGTAGTGTTTTTAGGAATCCTGCAAATGATTTTGCCGGTCGTTTAATTGAAGAGGCTGGTTTAAAAGGATATAGTATGGGTGGGGCTTTAGTTAGTCCAAAACATGCTAATTTTATTATTAATTATGATAGAGCTACGGCTAATGATGTTAGAAATCTTATTTTACATGTTCAAGAAGAAGTTAGAAAACAACATGGAGTTGATTTATTAATAGAACAAGAATTCGTTAATTGGGAGTAAGGACATGAAAAAAAGGAGCAAAAAAAGTAGATTTAATGTTGTTAAGTTTTTCTTAGTACTAGTTATAGTTTATCTAGTAGGATTTAGTGTTTATAAATTAGTAGGAATGCCTATTAGACATCTTCGTGTTTTAAATAATTCCTATTTAAAAGAACAAAGTATTTTAAGAGAAACTAAACTAGATGATTATCCAAGTTTCTTTTTAACGACAACTTCCAGTATTAAAAGAAAATTAAAAAGTAATCCATATATCAAAGATATTAAAGTAGAAAAAAAGTGGTTTTGTCATTTATATCTTTATGTTGATGAATATAGGGCATTATTCTATAATAGGGCCTTAGGAAAAGTCGTTTTAGAAAACAATACTTTAGTGGATATTGATGATTTTATGCCTTTGCCTCATCTTATTAATTATGTTCCTGATAATCTATATGATGAATTTGTTAAACAGATGGCTAATGTTGAACCTGAAATCTTACTAAAGATATCAGAAATTGAGTATCGACCTAACAATGTTGACAAGGAACGCTTTTTGTTGACAATGAATGATGGTAATTACGTATATCTTACGTTATATACGTTTGCTAAAGTAAATAAATATGATGAAATCTTACCAACACTTGAAAATCAAAAGGGGATTCTTAATTTAGATTCTGGTAACTATTTTGAAATAATTAACTAATTTCTTGGTGTTTTAGTACTTATATAGTATAATTATAATGGTATAAGGGTGAAGATTGATGAAAAGAATATATGCTTGTATTGATATTGGATCCAGTAGTATTAAATTGTTAGTTGGTGAAATGTTTAAAGGGCGTCTCCATGTTTTAGCGTCTTCAAGTGTAAAATCAACAGGGATTAAAAAGGGTTTAATCGTTGATGCTAATGAACTCTTATCAGCTATTAAATTAGTTATTAGTAATATTGAAGGTAAACTAGGGATAAAGGTTAGTAAAGTAATAGCCAGTGTTCCTCCTTACTTAGCTAAGTATAAGGAGGTTGATGGTTATTCAACTATAACTAATGAAGATAAGAAAGTAACGAGTAATGACATAACTAGAGCTCTTCAAGCTTGTGTTTATAACAAAGTAGGAGAAGAAGAAGAATTAGTCACCATTCTACCAATTGAATTTGTTGTTGATAATAAAGCTGGGATTAAAGATCCAAAGGGAATGGTTGGTAATAAGTTAGGCGTTAGAGCAATGATGGTTACCACATCTAAACATAGTTTATATTCTATTGTAAGTATTTTAGAAAGTCTTGGTTTAGAAGTGGCTGATATTAGTTTTGGTATCATCGGTGAATACTTTGAATATCGTACTAAAGAAATGGACAAGTCATCGGGCGCTATTATAAATATTGGTGCAGATCTTACTAATGTAGCTGTCTTTGAAAAAGGTATTATCACCGCTTCGCAAACAATTCCGATTGGCGCTCGTAATATTGATAATGATATTGCATACATAAAAAAGATTAGTAAAGAAGATGCACTTAAGTTAAAAGAGACGTTTGCAATAGCTAATAGGCATTATGCCCAAGGAAGTGAAACAGTTGAAGTGATTGATGTTTTTAAAAAAGAAACGAGATTAAATCAATTAGAAATATCAGAAATAGTAATGTCAAGATTGATTGAAATACTAAAACTTGCAAAAAAACAGGCTTCGCTCTTAACAAATAAGGAAAATAGTTATATAATAATTACAGGTGGTATTACTGAGATGCCAGGAATGACATCTCTCTTAGGGGAAGTTTTTGGAGATGAGGCAAGAATTGGTAATATTGAAACATTGGGTATAAGGGATAATAAGTATGCCGCTTCCTCTGGTATGATAAAATGTTTTCATAATAAATTAGAATTACGCAATAAAGAATATTCAATGTTTAGTAGTGAAGCAGTAGAAGAGTTAGTATCATCTAAAAAGGGTAGTATAAAAATAACAGAAGATTCGGTATTAGGTAAGATATTTGGATACTTTTTTGATAAATAGGGAGGATAAGATGTATGTTAGGATTAGAGATGGATCAAATTGCAAAAATTAAAGTTGTAGGTGTAGGTGGAGCTGGTAATAATGCCGTTAATCGTATGATTGAATCTGGTGTTAAAGGTGTTGAATTTATTGTTGTTAATACTGACTTGCAAGTATTAAATAGTTCCAAAGCTTCAATCAAACTACAAATTGGTCAAAAAATAACCAATGGTTTAGGAGCTGGGGCTAATCCCGAAACAGGTAGGGAAGCTGCATTGGAATCGAAAGAAGAAATAAAAGAAGTTCTTAAAGATGCTAATATGGTGTTTGTAACTTGTGGTATGGGTGGTGGAACCGGAACGGGTGCTGCGCCTGTCGTTGCTGAAATAGCTCAAAGTTTAGGTGCTTTAACGATTGGCATTGTAACTAAACCTTTTAGTTTTGAAG
>JAQVZV010000094.1 GCA_028708005.1 Bacilli bacterium | reverse complement strand
TTAATATATTGGGTTAATTGTAGTGGCGTATAAGTATCATACTGACCAATGGCAAAATCTAAAAGATGACCTGAGACACTACTACCACCTTTATAACCAATACCTTCAACTGGTAAATCAATACCCGTCTTAACCCCTAAACCATATTCAGCGAATGTATCTCGATAAATAGCAAAAGCATTAGGATTAATTACAAGTGGATAGTTATATCTATATGTCGCTCCACCAACTTGCATTGCTATCTTAAATTGATATGAGTTCGATGACACTTTAAGAGCGCCAATATCATCTAGCACACCTAACCCAGTTCTCCAAGAACACTTTTGGGGGGTGTTTTTTATTTTAATACATTCATCAAGCATCCTTGTTCCAATATCAATAGTTCCCGTATTATACCCTACAGCCATTGATGCTCCTTTGATAACTGAACCCACGGTAATAGTAGTGGTTGGTATATGAGGGGCATAATCATAAAATACATATTTACCATCTTTAAAAACAACCTGCTTACCAACATAAGCTAAAATTTCTCCTGTATGAGGATCACATATGATTACAAACGACTTATTGTAATACTCTGTGTTAGGTTCCTTTTTAGTTCTCAACATTTCTTCTTCCACAATACGTTCAACTGCAAGTTGTAAATTAATATCAATTGAAAGGACAATATCATGACCTCTAATACCTTGTTTTAATAATTCAGAGCTATTATCATAATTAATTTTATAAGCACTTTTATCACCACTTAATAAATCTTCATATTGATATTCTATATTACTAAGTCCCACCCTATCATTAAGGGCATAACCTTTTTCAAGATATACCTGCTTTAATTCATAGGGTATACCTTGATCGCTACTGGAAACATTTCCTAATACATTTCTTAACACATCCCCATAAAGATATTTTCTTTCCCACTCAAGCTTGGTATTAAACCCCTTATAGCGATTAACGTTCTCCGATATATGAGCATACTCCTCATCAGTCACATTTTCATCTTTGATAATTTTATCATCATAGGAATAACCTTTATTCATTAAATAATAAATATATGCCGCTTCCCTATCAAGATTATTATATTTATTTAATTCTTCATCAGTTATACGTTCCATCTTTAATTGTTGTAAATCAGATGATGATAACTTCCGCTCTCTATAAAGACGATACTCCTCATCAGTAATTTTAACCTTACCCGCTTCCTTATTATTAGCAAGCCAAAACTCTTTTAGATTAACTTTATATAACTTATGATATGGCATATCTAGTATTTTAGCCATTTCATAAGCCAAGGCAATTTCCTCAAGTTTATTAATACCCTTATTTTTTTTATAATATATTGTTTTCTTACCAACATTATCTACTAAAATATTATAATTACGGTCATAAATACGCCCCCTAGGGACTGAATTACCATAAACAATCTTACTAGTCGCTTGTTTTAATTTAACTTCATATTTTTCTTTATTACCAATTTGTAATATAGTAATTCCTAATGCCAAAAAAGAGAAAATGATAATAATGAAACCTATAACAATATTAAATCTTTTTTCAGCTATTTGATTAATATTACGTTTATAACAATTAATCTTGTTTATAGGCATATAATCACTTCCTCCTTGTTATTATGAGTTACTCAGCATATAAAGATACACCCCGTCATATAAATTATAGAGGTGATAAAATGCATGACTATCTATTGCAATCCTATGTTGAAAGACTAACAAAAGATGATATCAATACCTTCGCTAAAACCCAAGGTATAACATTAGAGAATAATGAATTAGACATCATTTATGACTATCTAAAAAAATATTGGAGAACATTTTATTATGGTAATCCTAAAGATATACTAGAAGAAATTAAAGGACAACTAAGTGAGACAACTTATTCTAAAATAGAAACTTTATATATGCAAACAAAAGAAAAGTTAAATTAAGAACCTCTTATATTGTCTAACAAATGTTGATCAAACCTCTTCTCTTTTATCATTTTAATTTCCCATTTGTATGGAGGATAAACCTTATCTTTCTTACCTTCCTCTTCGACATAAGGCGTTTCCAAAATCTTAGGAACATCAATTAATAACGGATGATATATAACATTAATTAAATTGCCAAAGCCTATTTGACCAAGACCGATATTAGCATGACGGTCTTTTTTCGAGCCTTGTTCATTCTTACTATCATTTATATGAAGACATCCTAATTTGCTTAGACCAATGATTTCATCAAACTCTTTTAAAACATTATCAAAGTCTGATATATCATAACCAGCATCATGTAAGTGACATGTATCTAAACAAACAAGTAATTTATCATTGTATTTAACCCCATCAATAATTCTTTTTAATTCATCAAAATTTGATCCACATTCACTACCCTTGCCAGACATTGTCTCAAGGCATATAAAAACCAATTGATTAGGATTAATAACATCATTTAAACCATCAATTATATTTTTAATTCCCACATCAATACCAAAACCAACATGACTACCAGGATGTAGTATTATTTTACTAATTCCTAACTCCTCACAACGTTTAATTTCTTGTCTTAAAAAAGAAACAGCAAAATCATAATTACTTGTATTATTTCTATTAGCTAGATTTATAATGTAAGGAGCATGAACCACAACATTTTTAATATCAATGTCATGTTTTTTCATTAAATCATATGCCCTTATTGTTAAGTTATTATTAAGTCGTTCTCTCTTTGTATTTTGAGGAGCACCTGTATAAAACATAAAAGTATTTCCTCCATAATATAAAGTTTCTTCCACACTGCCAAACAGTTGTTTATTCTTGGTAAAAGAAACATGAGAACCTAGTATTACTTCCATTATTATCACCAACTTTATTATACAATATAAAAGAAGAGATATCAATTTGATATCTCTCTTCTCTTCTAATTTAATTATGGAGCAATTGCAAAAGTTGCTTTAGTTCCGCTTCCACTAAGTACTCCAAATTGACTAGTAGTCGCTGACGTAAGTTCAATTGTTATGGGACTCATATTAGTTATTTTAAAAGCGGTATAATTAGCTGGATTAGCTCCGTAGTAAGACAATGCACTTGGCAATATAACGCTCGTTGATGGGCATCCTTCTGTTGTTACCCCCATGTCACATTCCAACTTCCTATAATCAATGCCTGATATAATCATTTTCGCATCAGATACAAACGCATTTTTCTTAGCATTCTCCACCATCCCTGTAATACCTGGAATTGCTATTGCTAGGATAATTGCTAAAATAACGATGACGGCTAATAATTCTACTAATGTAAAACCTTTTTTATTCTTTAACACTCTATGTACCTCCTTATTATGTTGACAAATATAAGATTTAAAAATATTCCTTAATCATTTTTTATAAATCAAAAATTTATTGATTTAATATTCCAATAACTATAAACCTCATTTATAGTTATCCATAAAAAAAGTAGAACACATTTTTTTGTGTATCTACTTAAACCATATTATTTCATATCTTTTTATATTTGATTACACCATTATCCT
>JAQVZV010000093.1 GCA_028708005.1 Bacilli bacterium | reverse complement strand
AAGAAAAAGCATTTTATGATATTTTAAAGAGTATTAGAGATAAAACACCATTTGAATATAGCGAAGATAGATTAATAAAGCTAGCAAAAGCTATTAAAAAAGTAGTTGATAATCAAACAAAATACACAGACTTTGATAAACGTGAAGATATTAGAAATGCTCTAAGATCAGATATTATTAGGACCCTATCAAGACATGGTTATCCGCCTGTTACAGCTACTGAAGTATATGATAAAGTATTTGAAACTGCACAAAACTTTAAAAAGTATAATTAAGAATTTTATTCCAAAAAAACAAGGTAAAGAAAATTTACTGATGTATATTATTTTAGTATATTAATTTAATTTCAAGGAAGGTGAGTTTATGGGAAAGAATAAATATATCCAAGCAATTTTTAACTATTTAGATGGATTAAGTGGATATGATTTTCAGAAAGCCATAATGACTATTTTAAAAATTTTATATAAGCACCTTGGCAAGGATTTTGAAGAGGTAAGTTCAGATGGTGGGGATAGTGGAAATGATGGCTGGATAAAAAAGGATAATATATTTTTTGCCATGTATTCTCCTAAAAACTTTAAAAGTTCTTATAAAAATGAATTGTTGCAAAAATTCAAATCTGATATTACAAACCTGTGTAAAAATGTTTATGAGGAAAAAAAATGGGGTGGATTTATAAATGAATTTATTTTTATGGCAAATTTACGAAAAGATACATACCCATCAGATCCGCTTCTTGATTATGATAATCACGTAAAAGAATTGGAAAAGAAATATTCTGTTAACATAAAGTATCAGAGAGTAAGTAGTAAGTATTTGTGGGAAATATTTAATAAAATTGATGATGAAAGTCTATATAGTTACATTGTCAATATTTTAAACATAGGAGAGCAAGTAGATACTTTAGCGTTGAAAAGTAGTGATCTAGTTAGGATTATTGAATTGATAGCAGAGAATAAAAGTGATAATGATGAGGTAGACTTATCAGAATCATTAAATGATTTTAAAGTTATAAGCGCACAAGAAAAGATAAAGCTTAATGATTTGAATTTTAAAGAAAAAAGAGTTTTAAGAATTATTGCAAACTTAAATATAGTCGAAGAAGCTTTAAAAGTAATTAATAATAATCCAACACTGTCGTCAGCATTTGAAGGTTTTAAAAATTATATAGTAAATCTATACAAGAATAATAAAAATGTTTTGCATGGTAATGAACTATATGAGTTTATTCTTTCTGAAGCGACTGGCTATGTATCTCATAAAGATAGTAAAATACTGAAAGATTATATTGAATATTATATCGTTGAAATTTTTGAAAAATGTGATATTTTTGAGAAAGTTGGAAATAATAAATGATTTTACCTAACAAATATATTGCAGTACAAGATTGCATTTTTACGAGTAGTGCAATGATTTTAAATCTTATCAAAGACAAATCGTTGACTACAGATAAGTTATGGGGAACTTGTGATAAGAAATATAACCAAAATGAGCAAGTTTTATCATATGACAAGTTTATTATCTCTTTAACTTTTATGTACTCATGTGCTATGATTAAAATTGATGAAAAAGGGGAGATATCAAAATGAAAATTACAAGATTAAGAATTTTTAACCCTAATAATATTCAGCTTCAAGATATTCCAATAAAGGAAACCGGAATTTCAATTATTTATGGTGACATCGAAAAAAAAGACGATAGAAAACAATCATCTAATAGCTTAGGTAAAACCACTCTAATGAAACTGATTGATTACATACTACGAGGTGTTCAAAATGATAATGATATCATTAAATCTACGCTAAATGATTTTTATATAATCGCTAATGTTATTTTTGGAGCAAAAGAATATGAAATTAAAAGAGTTTTAAATAGAAAAACAGACATATATGTGGATAATAAATATTATACATTAACGGAATATAAAAAATTCTTTAATTTGGATACCGATCTATTATCAAAACTTGTTAGCATTTATCCACGTGTTGACCTGGTCTCAAATCATAAAGGATCAAATAAAGAAGAACTTGTGAGAATTTCAAAGCTCTTAAATTTAGATGAAATAGCTACTGAAGCAAATGAAATACATATAATTCAATCAGAGATAAAAGAACTTAAAACTCAATTGAAAAGATTAGCTGAAGAATTGCAGATAAATGAGAAAGAGATTGCATCAGCACTATACAATACTACTAGTGAAGTCAAGCAAGTCGAAAATCAAATTAGTAGTATTAAGATCAAATTAGGTAAATTGGATAATAATTATGTGAACGAGCAAATACAAAAAGAATATTCTGAATTAAACCAATTATCAAAGGTTTTAAGAAATGAAAGAAACTTTCTTGATATGGAAAGAACCCGATACCTAAATTATTTAGAAAATGATAGAAAATCAACTGTTACGACTAAAGATGTATTTAAAATATATAATAAAGCAAAAGTTGAAGTGCCAGAAATGGTAAAACATAAGTATGAGGAAGTTCAAGAGTTTTTTAATAAAATATCTATTGATAGGAAAACCCAAATTCTTAGTGCATTAAAACAAATAGAGCCAAAGATCGAAACTTTACAACAAAAATTAGACGATTATAAGCTAAAGATGGATAAAATTTCAGTCGTTTTATCTGAAAATGAAGCATATTCTAATTCAATGAAAAGTATGGCTATGTATAATGAGAAGTTAAATGAGTTATCTTTTAAAATGGGACAAATGAATCAACTGAATGAAACCAATAAAAAGATAGAGATTGAAAGAAGAAAATTAGTAAAAAGCTATGGCAATATAAGTGATGCTAAGTTTAAATATAATGAACTTATTAATGATTATGAAATGTTTATGTTTGAATTAGCTCATAGAATTTATGGGACAGAAGACCTGATCACATTTAAAATTGATGTTAGAAAAAACTCTGAAACTCAAAATCCTATCACTATAGATTTCTCAAATAAGAGAAGTGGAGCAATTGGTGGATTTAAAGAATCAACCTATGTTATGTTTGATATACTGCTTTATAAATACAATCAAGTTTGCAAATTTTTATTATTGGATTCAACTGCATTTGATCGTATTGATTATCGCCAGGTAAACGAATTAATTATTTATATAAATGAATTGTCTCAAAAAATAAATAAACAAGCAATTATATCAATTAATAAATATCAAATTCAACAAACAGCAGAAATGATGGCGTTAATAGATGAGAATGAAATAATTACCTTTAATGAGAACAAATGGTTGTTTGATAAGATGAACTTTTAGTTTAACTAGCCAATAATACGTGTGTATGCCCAACTCAATATAATGACAACATATATATGAACTGTATTTCAAGTATATTTGAAATATGGTTGAGATAAAGCAATAAAAATGCTATAATTCAAGCAAGAATTATAGCGTTTTTTATAGTGAAATTTATTGAAATCAGAAAAGAGGGAACACATGGATAAAAAGGAAAAGAAAACTATAGAAGTTACTTTAAAAGGGATACTGTATTTCATAACATCAATAAGTGAACAAGAAAGGGTTTTGAAAATA
>JAQVZV010000092.1 GCA_028708005.1 Bacilli bacterium | reverse complement strand
AGAAGACTCCTTATATTACAATCATGCTTATTGGTCTTAATATTTTTATTTTTATATTATCTCTTATGTATGGTGTTGAAGCGATAGGCACATATGGTGGGTTATATGCTCCAGCAGTCCGTGCAGGAGAGTTCTATCGCTTGTTGACGTCAACCTTTATTCACGCTGGGGCTCTTCATTTGTTTTTCAATATGTATGCATTATATATAATAGGTTCGCAGTTGGAAAGTTTCTATGGAAGTGTTAAATATTTAACTATATATATATTTAGCGCATTAACTGGTTCTCTTCTTTCAATGGCCTTTTTAGGAGATGCATGGTCCATTGGAGCGAGTGGTGCTATTTTCGGTTTATTTGGCTCATTATTATATTTTGGATATCATTATCGTGTATATTTGGGTAATACTTTAAGAAGCAGGATTATTCCAGTTATATTATTAAACTTATTTATAAGTTTTATTATTCCTGGTATTGATCAATTTGCTCATATAGGTGGTTTATTTGGTGGTGTTGTTATGTCAATGGCTGTTGGTTTAAAATATAAAACATCTAAGACCGATCAAATTAATGGGATTATCATATCTCTTTTAGCTCTTATATTTTTAATCTATATAGCTTTTATTTATACAGCTAAAATGTAAAAAAGATAGTTATAAAACTATCTTTTTAATTATCTAATATTTTATTGGTGTTTTTGAAATTAAGCTTAGCAATATCTTTTAATTTATCTTGACCATATTTTAAAACAATTTCTTTACCTATTTCATCTACTTTTGGTCCCGCTCCTTTAGGTAGATTTAATCCTAATTCTGAGCTTAATTTATTCATTTCTTTTAAAAATAGATATCTACTTATAATTGAGGCACACGCTACACTTAAACATTTATCTTCAGCTTTGGTTGTAAAGGTTATATTTTGTAGAATTTGAGGATTTCCTTTTAGGTAATCATAATACTTAAATTTATTTACAAATTGGTCAACAACAATCATGTCATAATTAAACTTATCTTTATTTAATAATGTTAGCAAAGCTTTGTTATGAAGAATAGCTTTGATTTTATTCATATTTATATCACTACTATAATTGTTATTGTAATCGGTATTGTTTAAAATAATAATTGAATGGGGAATTCGTCTTATGATATCAGGGGTAATTTTTATAATTTTATCATCAGTCATTCTTTTCGAATCTTTAACTCCTAAGTCTTCTAAAAACGATATATCTTTTTTGTTAACATAAGCACTTGCTACAATGATAGGACCGAAATAGTCGCCCGTACCAACTTCATCAGATCCAATTGAATTTATGAAATAGTAATCAGTTCTATCAATACTTGTTTTCTCGGTATCTTTTTTTTCTTTTGTAAGGTTTTGCGCTTCTTTTCCGTTATTTAAAAAAGCTTCTCGTTCATTCCAAATAGCAGCATCTATGTCCGCACTGACACCTTGGAAAACAACTTTCCCTGATTCGTATAAGGTTATAACCGTATCGGCTTCATCAGCTTGAAAAACAGCATAGGGAGGCGTTTTAAGTCTCTTTTTATCTTCGAAATGATTAATCATTTCTTGCATTGTATTATTACTAATTTTATATACAATAGTTTTCTGCTTTTCCATTTAATCACATCCTATATTCATTTTAACATAAATATCTTTCCTTTTAACATAAAATATATTATAATGTTTATAGTAAAGAAGGGCGTGAGTTAATGCTGTTAGTAGATGTGTTAATCCTACTTGCGTTAGGAGTAGGGGCGGTTACTGGTTTTGCTAGAGGTTTTTTTAGGCAAACTGTTCAATCAATAGGAGGAATTTTAGTAGTTGTATTGGCCTTTATTTTTAGGAGGTCATGTGCTGCATTTTTACTTAAAATATTTCCGGCTTTTAAGTTTGGTGGTATTTTTAGGGGAATATCATCATTGAATATATTGGTTTATGAAATAATTGCTTTTGTTCTTCTATTAGTCATTTTTGGTATTGCTGTTAGAATTATCCTTAGTGTTGCTGTCTTTATTGAAAAGATTTTCAATTCAACAGTTATCCTAGCTTTACCATCTAAGGTATTAGGTGCGATAATGGGCGTAGTTGAAGCATATTTTATTGTGTTTATTGTATTATTTGTTCTAACTTTACCTGTCTTTAATTTCAAGTGGGTAAATCAATCAAAGTATAAAGATACTATTTTGACGGGAACGCCTATTTTATCAGGTCTTGCTCAAACAACGGTTAATAGTTTTGGATCAATATATGCATTGAAAGATGATTTGTTGAATGAAGCGGACCGTCTTAAATTAGACCAAAAGATATTGAAAATATTAATTGATAATAGAATAATCTCTCAAGAGAAAGCTGATGAATTGTTTGAAGAGGGAAAATTAGACGCGAGATAGGAGAAATTAAATGAGTGTAATAAATTTTGAAGGTTCAAATTATGATGAAGTTATAAAAGATGGTATGGTAGTAGTTGATTTTTATGCTGAGTGGTGTGGTCCTTGTAAAATGTTGGCCCCTGCTCTTGAAGCTTTATCTAATGCCAGGCCAGACATTAAAGTGGTTAAGGTTAATGTTGATAAGCAAGCATCGCTTGCTAGTCGTTTTGGTATCTATGGTGTGCCAACTTTGTTTTTCTATAAAGATGGGCAAGTTATTTCAAAAACAAGTGGTTTTCATACACTAGATATGCTTAATGAGTGGATAGATAATAGCATTAAATAATGTTTCATAAGTTTATAACTTTAGAATATAATAACAGTGTCAACTTTTTTGGTTGACACTGTTATTGTATTATGATATAGTTATTACAGTTATCAAAGGGAGGAGATGTATGAATGGCTGTTAAATTAAGATTGAGAAGAATGGGCGCTAAAAAAAGACCTTTTTATCGTATAGTTGCTGCTGATTCAAGGAGTCCAAGAGATGGACGTTTTGTTGAAATAATAGGGACATATAATCCGTTAACTGAACCAGCAGAAATTAATATTGACGAAGAAAAAGCTTTAAAGTGGTTAGTGAACGGCGCTAAACCTTCTGATACAGTTCGTGATTTATTAAGCAAAACTGGAATTTTAACTAAGTTTCACGAACAAAGGAGGGATGAATAATGCCTGAGTTAGTATCATTAACTGAGACAATCGTTAAATCATTGGTAAAGGATCCTGATTCGGTTTCGGTAAAGCAATTTGAAACCGATGAGGATTATATTCTTATTCAAGTTATGATTGATAAAGAAACCATGGGATCTATTATAGGTCGTCAAGGACGTATCGCGAATGCAATTAGAACAGTAGTTCAAGCGGCTTCATATATTAATGGTAATAAAAAGGTCCGTATAAATATTGATTCTTTTTAAGAACTGCAAGACGGTTCTTTTTTGTTTTATTATTATATCAATCGATATTTTTGGTTGTAATAATTGATGCTTTGTATTATAATTATTATATAGATAAATACTGGAGGGATATCATGAAACAAAGGATAATAACAGCATTAGTACTTTTATTAATTTGTATACCAATTTTAATTATTGGGGGAACGGCTTTCACTTTATTTACAGTAATGGTA
>JAQVZV010000004.1 GCA_028708005.1 Bacilli bacterium | reverse complement strand
TTGTCGGTTTCTTTTTACCCGATATATATACTTCATATAAGACTCATCAACGTCGTAAGAGAATTGAAGCTGATTTGTTAAATGCCATTATTATGCTTAATAGTGCCTTTAAATCAGGGCGCAGCACAATGCAAGCGATTGAAATAGTTAAAAATGAACTTAATGGTCCTATTAAAAAGGAATTTGAGAAAATGCATACTGAAATATCATATGGATTATCATTGGATACTGTTTTTAAACGTTTCGCTGACCGCGTTAATATCCCTGAAATAAGTTATATAACATCATCTTTAATTGTCTTAAATAAGACGGGTGGCAATATTATAAAGGTTTTTTCTTCAATTGAAAGATCTTTATTTAGCAAACATAAATTAGAATCCGAATTAAAAGCGCTTACAGCTAGTTCATTAGTTATGAGTAAAATTTTATTGGTGCTACCATTTGTGTTTGTAAGTATTATTGTCTTAATTAATCCTACTTATTTTAATTCATTATTTGATACTTTTATTGGTTTAACAGCATTATTCATAATTATAATGTTTTATGCTTTATATGCTTTCTTTGTCCAACGAGTAATGAGAGTAAGGTTGTGATGTTATGAGAACAAGACAAAGTATTATAAATTATATATATCGTAAAGAGGATATTGACAAATTTGATTCTAAATTTAAATTATTTGGTGCTGCTCAAAAATTTAACACTGAAGCATTTTTAAAAATAAGACTTTTTACTTCATCATCAATATTCGTTTTAGTTTTTTTATTTGCAAACAATACTTTTATTGTTGCTCCTCTTATAACTTTATTATATTATTACGGAATGACTTATCTAATGGTTGATAAACCTTTAAAAGAGCGTGCAAAGACACTAGAGCGTGAAGCATTCTACTATTTTGAGGTTTTAACATTATCATTAGAATCAGGGCGTAATTTGGAAATGGCTATTGAAACAGCTTGTACTTATATTAAATCAGGAATATCACAGGAATTTAAGGAAACACTTTATCAAGTTAAGTTTGGAAAATCATTATCAGAGGCTTTAGATGACATGAGGATGCGTATACCTAGTGAAATAGTTAATAATATTATTATCAATGTTATGCAATCTAGTTTGTTTGGTAATAGTATCCTTAATACGATGTATAATCAATTAGATTATCTAAGAGATAAACAAATTATGGAGGTAAAGGCAGAAATATCTAAAATACCTACTAAGATTAGTATATTTTCAGTTATCTTTTTTGTCCCTTTAATATTAATGCTTATTATTGCACCTTTAGTTATTGACTATATTACCAATTTATAAGATATAGCAAGTAAAAACAAGTAGAGATTTTCTACTTGTTTTAATTACATCATTTGCATTGATGGTTGATACGGAAAAGATTGTTCTGGTTGTTGCATTTCAGTTGGTTGATAAATTCCAGGCCCACTAGGGAATGTTGGGGTAGGATATGGCGTTTCCAAGCGACTTACTCTTGTTTCTAAACGCTTTAATTGGCGCTCTAGTGCTGCAATCCTGTTTTCTGTTTGACTCATATTAGGCATCATACCTCCAGGATATCCCGGTCCCATTGGTCCCATTGGACTCATTGGCATCATTCCCGGCATACCTGGGAAGTACATATTACGATCGTTTTTCATTTTAGCCTCCTTAATTACTTTTCAAAATAATATATGCTTCTGTTTAGTTTTTGGCTAGGCTATTGTATAATATAATTAGGTGATTTAAATGAGATTGCGTAATGTTAAAAATGCAGCGGATATAATAAACAATTCTCCTTATATAATATCTAATCCAAATGAATACAAGGGTAAGTGGCATCAAGTGTTTGGTAATACTAATCCAATTCATGTTGAAATAGGTATGGGAAAGGGTCGTTTTATTAAAGAAAATGCCTTAAGATATCCACATATTAATTTTATAGGTATCGAAAAATATAGCAGTGTCATTGCTAGGGCAGCTCAAATACTAAAAGACGAAGATATTTGTAATTTAAAATTAATATGTATAGATGCCTTATGTATAGAAGAACTTTTTGATCATGAAATTGAAACCATCTATTTGAATTTTTCAGATCCATGGCCAAAAGATAGACATGCTAAGAGAAGACTTACTAGTGATACTTTTTTGAACTTATATGATAACCTTTTTCAGAATGATAAGCATATAATTTTAAAAACAGATAATTTTAACTTATATAATTATTCAAAGGATCAATTAACAAACCATAAATACAATATAAAAAGTACTAGTTTTAATATAAATAGTATCCCTAATAATAATATCATGACAGAATATGAGGAAAAATTTCTTAAAGAGAATAATATTATTTATAAGATAGACGCTCTAAAAAACAATTAGTTTACAGCGCCTAAAATAGTTCTTTATATCTTCTAAATATTATGCTATAATATGAAAAGAGTAGGTGTGAATACATGAAAAAGTTTTTTATGTTGTTACTCATTTCTTTAATTATTACAACTGGATGTAATATCAAACAAATAGATGATAAAAATATCGATAAAATGATAGATACAATCTTAGGTACTAATTTAAATTTACATAATCAAACTTCTAGTGGCTACAAATATTATGTACCACGTGGTGTAAGAGTAATAGATAGTACTAGTTATAATGAGAAGTTATATACCAATGGACATATGTATTATTTATATGTTGATGTTGTAAGTTATCATTTTAAAAAAACAAGTGATTACAAAGTAAATGAGAAAGCTTATTTTTCTAAGAAATTAGATTATAACAACAAAAAAGGTTATCTTGAAATAAATAAAATTAAGAACTTATATTTTGTTGAGATGATGTATAATTATGCTAAGATTGAGGCTTTTGTGTCTTTAGATAGTTTAGAACAGACGGTAATAAATGCTAGTTATATTCTTAGTTCGTTAAAATTTAATGATACAATTATCAAATTATTATTTGATGAACAAGTTATTAATTTTAATGAGGAGCAGTTCAAATTGTTTGAGCCTAAACGAAAAGAGGGCGATTTCTTAGATTATTTTGATGAATATGAGGAATACGAAGAGGAAATTGATGAAGATTTAATAACACCGGATAATTCAATAAGCGGTAATATTATTGATAATTCGTTAGAATAGGGAGGATATTATGAAGTTGATTGATAAGATTAGAAACTATTTTTATGATGAAGAAGAGGACGTTTCTAAAAAAGATATGCCTATAAAAAATGAAGCTTCACCAATAGAAACTGATTATAATAGTAAAGAACGAAAAGAAACTAGTAAATCAAGCGAAAGTGAAATAGATGAAATAAGTGAACGTGAGTTGTTTAAATCTGATCCAACATTTAATTTCCCTATTATTTTTGATGATGAAGATTATAAAGAAAAGAAATCACAAACTTCACGTATAACTGTTATTGAAAGGGAACACACTAAAATAGAAGAGATTGAAAAAAGAGTGTTTAAACCATCACCTAACATCTCTCCTGTCTTTGGTGTTATAGAACCATCAACTAATACTGAAAAAGCTAACAATAATGATAATTTATTAAACTTATATGATGAAAATAAAAAGGTTGATATTGATGATATATTAGGAAAGGTATATAATCAAACGAGAGTGGAAATAAAGAAGGAAAACTATACAGGAGTCAAGGTTGAACCTGTTGAACCTGAAGAAACAGATTTTTCAATTGATTTTTTCAATAATAATGAATTAGATTCATTACAAGATACTACTAATGATGCTTCAATTGGAGAAGAAATAACTGATAGTATTGATGAACAATTAAGAACTATTGATGAACTACTTGAAAATACAAATGAAGAAGACTTCTATTCATTAGTTGATAGTATGTATAAAGATGAAGATAAAGAGGGTGAGAATTGATGAATCAAATATACATATCATTGCCAGTAATGTTATATATTCTTGGTATCATTTTATTGATTATTTTAATTATCTTAGGCATAAGATTACTTAGGGTGATGAATAGTGTGGATAACATACTTAAAGATGTTGACTCTAAAGTTAAGTCTTTAAATGGTGTTTTTGAAATTATTGATGTAACAACTGATAGATTATCATTTGTTACAGATAAGTTGGTAGAGGGAATTAGTAATTTTATTTTAAAGATATTCAAAAAAAAGGAAAAGGAGGATGCAGAAGATGCATAAAAGAAAAGGTGGAAAATTTTTATTAGGAGCTGCTATTGGAGCAGCGTTAGGTGTGTTATTCGCACCAGCTAAAGGAAGTGAAACAAGAAGGGCGCTAAAGAAAACGTTAGATGATTTAGTTAGTAAAGTCAAAGACATTGACTTAGAAGAAGTAAGAGCGGCTTTTGATGAAAAAATTGATGCTATTAGGGATGAACTTGAAAACTTAAACAAGGAAAAAGTTTTAAAGATGGCTAAAGAAAAAGCTAATGCTATTAAGAAAAAAGCTGAAGAACTATTTGAACTTGCGAAAGCTAAGGGAACACCTATTTTAGAAGATGCAGCTAAAGAAGTATTAGAAAAAGTTATTGAAGCGTCTGAAGAAACAATAAGTAGATTAGAATCTAAGAAAAATTAGATTCTTTTTTATCCAATAATAAAAATAGATAGAATCTATTTTTATTAGTTTTACCAAATCATACCTCCGTATGGTGGGCAACAAATTGGTGGGTATGGGTAGAATGGTCTAGGATAAAAATATGGAGCTACCGCTGCGCCTGTAATGCCTCCTAATAGGAATGGCGCTAATAACCCCGCACCTATAAAACGATCACCATCAGTTTTAGATTCAGAAGCTGTAGTATAAGTAGATGCACCACCGGTATACGGATAAGAATAGTACGTAGGATTATATTGGTAATTTGGATAAGCAGAATAAGTCGTATACATATATAAACTCCTTTCATAATAAATTATGAGAATAGTACTAAAAAGGTTCAACATTCATCATGTAAACATAATTAAGATATCAAATTAAATTGTTTTTTAGAATATAGTAAGGTATAATGATATTGTAAGGAGATGAGGCAATGATTTTATTTAGTAAAGATAAGGGTTTAATATTTAAAATAACTAATGCAATATTATTAATATGGTTTATAGGAGCTTTAGTATTTGTTTGTAATAGTATAATTGAAGTAATATTAAAAGAACCCAAATATACTTATATTGAATATAGTGCAACGCACTGTGCCTATTTAGATGAAAGAACAAAATTAGATGAAAAAGATATAGAAGACGAGTGTCAAAGATTATATAATTCATATTTATATAGTTATAAAAGCGATAACCATTACAAGAGGAAGGGGTTATATATGGCAATCGCTAATGTTGTAATTGTTGCGGGTGCTATGTATTTTATAAATAGAAAAAAGTAGTGGTGTTTATAATAAATAGTGATATTGACTATTTATAATCGTTATAATATAATGAACATGAAATATTTGACGTTGACGAATAAAAGTAGTTATTTATAAGTTTATAGAGACTTAGTGGTTGGTGAAAACTAGGATTTAGAATAACAAAATTACATATTCTGAGTTAAAGTGGATAATTCCGTTATCAATTTAAGAGCATAATATTTATATTATGAACTAAGGTGGTACCGCGATCATTCGTCCTTAATAATAATTAAGGACGTTTTTTATTTGAAAGGAGATTTTTATGAAATTGAACAAATACATCGATCATACTAATTTAAAGCCGTATGCCACTAAAAAAGATATAAAACAGTTATGTGATGAGGCAATTGCTTATGATTTTGCGAGTGTTTGTGTTCATCCATGCTATGTGAAGGATGTTAAAGAATTACTTAAAAATAGTAAGATAGCAGTTGGTACCGTTATTGGTTTCCCATTAGGTTCTAATACAACGGAAACAAAAGTGTTTGAGGTTAAAAAGGCTCTAAATGATGGTGCTGAAGAGCTTGATATGGTTATCAATATTGGGGCTTTAAAGGGCGGCGATTATGAATACGTGGAGAAGGAAATTGCCGCTATAGTTGAAGCTGCTGGTGGGCATATTTTAAAGGTCATTATTGAAACCTCGTATCTAGACAATGAAGAAATCATTAAGATGTGTGAGATATGTAAAAATAATTTTGTACATTTTATCAAGACTTCAACAGGTTTTAGTAATAATGGGGCAACTTTAGAAAATATTATACTGATGAAAAAGCATATTGGTGATATACTTGAAATAAAGGCTAGTGGTGGCATTAAAACATATGAGGACGCGGTAGCATTAATTGATGCTGGGGCAATGCGTATTGGCACTAGTAATGGGATTAAAATAATGGAGGGATGTAAATGAAATTATACGAGGAATTATTATGGAGAGATTTAATAAAGGATGTTAGTAATGAGGATTTAGCTAAGAAATTATTAAATGATGAAAAGACCACCTTTTACTGTGGTTTTGATCCAACAGCCGATTCTCTTACAATAGGACATTTAGTCCAAATTATGAGAATCTGTTTACTTCAAAAGTACGGCCATAAACCAATTGTCTTAGTTGGTGGTGCTACAGGTCTTATTGGTGATCCAAGACAAACTAGTGAACGGAAATTGTTAACAGTTGAAGAATCGTTAAAAAATGCCGAAAGTATTAAACATCAATTAAGTAAATACATTGATTTTAGTGACAACAGTGCTGTTTTAGTTAATAATTATGATTGGATATCTAAAATAAATGTTATTGAATTTCTTCGTGATTATGGAAAAAACTTTAATATTAATTATATGCTTGCTAAAGATACTGTAGCTTCTCGTTTGCAAACAGGTATTTCATATACAGAATTCTCTTATATGATTATTCAATCAATTGATTGGTTACATTTATATAAAAAATATAATTGTAAAATTCAGTTTGGTGGTTCTGATCAATGGGGAAATATAACATCAGGACTTGAATTAATACGAAAAGTAGTAGATGAAAAATCAGAGGTTTTAGGACTTAGTTCGCCTTTATTAATGAAAGCTGATGGTACTAAGTTTGGTAAGAGTGAAGATGGTGCTTTATGGTTAGATATTGATAAAACATCACCTTATGTTTTATACCAATACTTTTTAAATAGTACGGATGCTGATGTTATAAGGTATTTAAAAAAATTAACATTATTAGATAGGAAAACGATTGAAGCTTTAGAAGAAAAAACTAAGAATGAACCAGAAGCTAGAGAAGCACAAAAAGTATTAGGCAAGGAAATAGTAACATTCATGCATGGTAAAGAAGCATATGAAAACGCTCTTCGTATTACTGATATCTTGTTTAATGGAAATGTAAATGAATTAACGGGTAAAGAAATAAATGAATATTTAGGTGATGTTTTAGTTTATACTATTGATTATGATTATAATATTATTGATTTATTAGTAGATAGTAAGATTACAACTTCTAAAAGGGAGGCTAGGGAGTTGGTTGAAAGTAATGCTATAACTATTAATGGTGAGCGAATAACATCATTAGAGTATGTTATCTCTAAATCTATGGCAATTGATAAGATGTATATTGTTATTAGACGTGGTAAAAAGAAATACTACTTAATTGAGTATAAGTGATATATAAATTATTACTAGGATGAGTTTTAACCTCATCCTAATTTGTTATATATTAGCATATAAAAAGAGCGAAAATTTTTCGCTCTATTATTAGAAATATTATCTTCTTTTAGCATAAGCTAACTGTTTATCTTCATAGATGAAACGATTAACGATATCGTTATACGTATCGATAATGTCATCTACTAACAGATGAACTTTATTATTAATTAACTGTTTGATTTCTAATATTTTCAACTCACGTCTTAGTGCACGACGTCTTTTTTCGACGATCTTATCTAACACGTGAATCTGACTCAGGCTCATTAAAATCCCTCCACGAGTGGGTATTATAGCATAACTGAAAAAAATTGTCAAAAAAAGAGCTGTAAAAGCTCTTTTCTATGATTATTTACTATAGAATTCAACTACTTGTAATTCATTAATATCGCTATTCAATTCACTACGTTCTGGATATCTAATGAAAGTTCCTTCTAGTTTGTCAGCATCAAATGAAATATATTCAACACGATTTAAAGTTTTAGCTAATGCTTCTTTCATGGCTGGATGTTCATGTGATGATTCTTTGACTGAAATGACATCGCCTGGTTTTAATAAGTATGATGGAATATCAACTTTCTTTCCATTTACTAATACATGCCCATGATTAACGAATTGTCTAGATCCATTTCTTGTAGCAGCTAAACCTAGACGGAAGACAATATTATCTAAACGACTTTCTAGTAGCTTTAAAAGGTTTTCACCATGACGGCCCTTCATCTTACCAGCAAGGTCAAATGTTTTCTTTAATTGACGTTCATTTAAGCCATAGATAAATCTAATCTTTTGTTTTTCAAGCAATTGAATACCATAGTTAGATAATTTTCTTTGTCTTGCAGTACCATGTTGTCCTGGCTTATAAGGCCTTCTTGCAAGTTCTTTGCCTGTTTCTAGAATAGACATACCAACACGACGAGCTCTTTTATAAGTAGAACCTGTATATCTTGACATAACTTACCTCCTTCCTTTGTTTATACCTAAACAAAAGAACCGATACTTACTAATTATAAGGGTGTTTATTTTTAATATCCTCACTAGGCAGTTACTAGTTACTAATAATACCTGGATAAATAAACATATAATAATTATAAATATAAACTGCTCGTTTGTATAAGCACTAATATTATATTATCAATTTGCCTTTATAGTCAAGTAAAAGCTTAAGATTACAATATAATATCAAGATATTTATGATAGATAACAAAATATATAACAAAAAGGTAGCAAAAAAGGTGTTTTTTTGATAAAATGTAGATATAGTAGAAGGTGATTTTATGAATGGATTAACATTAGAAATAGTTACATACTTTTTATTAGCTACAACTCTAATTATTACTACTTTAAGTATAATTCAATACGTTAATAATAATAGATTAAAAAAATACATCGATGAATTAGAATTACAAAAGAATAAAGTAATAGGTGCTCCTATTATGACTGAATTGTCTAAAGTTGATTTGTTAGCTAAAAATGAAGTGATTGAAAATAGAGTTAAAGGATGGCAAGAACGATTTGATAATATAAAGAACAAAGATATTCCTTCGATCAACGATTTGCTTTTAGAAGCTGATTTTCTTTTTGAAAAGAAAAAGCATAAAGATATTGCTAAATTAATCGCTCAAATTGAAATTAAATTATATGAAGCTCGTAGTCGAACAGAACATATTTTATCTGAAATACAAGAGATAACGTTAAGTGAAGAAAAAAATCGCCAAATATTAACGAATCTTAAGGCTTCTTATCGTTCATTATTACAGACATTTATGGATACTAAAGCGGATTATGGTGATATAGCTAATTCAATCGAACTACAATTTGAAAATATAGAGCGTCGTTTTCAAGATTTTGAAAACGCTATGGATGAAAATGATTATGATGAAGTTAGTCATATTGTAAGAGCGATTGATGAAATGATAAAACATATGCATGTTGTTATTGAAGAAGTACCATCAATCGTTATTACGACAACTATTATTATTCCAAAACGTATTGAGGAAGTCTTAAAAACATATGAGTCAATGAAAAAGAAAGGCTTCCAATTAGACTTTTTAAATGTTGAATATAATATTGAGGAAATAGAGAAGAAAGTTAGTAATATAAATGATAGAGTAAGAGTTTTAAATTTAGAAGAAGTTGTTTTTGAATTGAAAACTTTTGTTGAATACTTTGATAATTTATTTAATGATTTTGAACGTGAAAAGTTAATTAAAAAAGTGTTTGAAGAAAACATTATTGCTTTTAAAACAAAAATGGTTAGATTAAATAGAGTTGTTAATGAATTTTATGATCAGTTAACTCTTTTAAAAGAAAATTATTTCTTATCAGAAGATGAGCTTAATTTATTAGATACTTTAAGTAATGATTTGGATAACCTCAATATTGATTTTAAGGCTTTATCTGATACTGTTAAGACAAAAGCTTTCCCTTATTCAAAATTGAGTAAGGAATTAGACGCTTTAGCACTAAAACTATCTAAAATTGAGGGCGAGTTAGAAGGCATTGTCTCATCCCTTGGTAGCATGAAAGATGACGAGGCTAGGGCCAAAGAACAGTTAAATGATATAAATGAATTCTTAAGAAAATCTAAATATAAGATGAGACAATATAAATTACCAATTGTATCAAACAAGTACTTTATTCAATTAAAGGAAGCTCAAAGTGCGATTAAAGATGTTACTGTTGAATTGGATAAGAAACCTATCGATATTGATGTTTTAAATACGAGAGTTGATACTGCTCGTGATCTGGTTTTAAAATTATATAATACATCAAATGAAATGGTAAAAACCTCAATGCTTGCTGAAATGGCTATTGTATATGGTAATCGATATCGAAGTAGTAAAACTAAAATAGAAGAGGGTTTAAACCGTGCTGAAAATTTATTTCTCAGAGGTGATTATAAACGCTCTTTAGAGATTGCCATCAATACTATTGACATTGTAGAACCCAGCTTTTATCGTCATTTGTTAAATTTATATGAAGAGAATGAAAATTTTTAATATTACTTATATTTTTTCATATAATTTAATGGGTGAATAAAATGCTTAAAAAATCATTGAAGATATTAGGGTTAATACTTCTTATTGGATTTAGTTTTTTCTATACTGAAAAAGTTGCCACAGTTGTTAGAAATCAAGATCCATTGATGATTAAAATTCTTGAACATAGGTCTATTTTTAATAAAGATAGTATCGATGCTTTTATTGAAGATAATTCAATCATTCCTGGAATTAATGCTTGTGTGGTTGATATTAACTCAAGTTATAGCAAGATGAAAAGGGTTGGTAGTTATAATTCTAATATGATTGAATATAAAGAGATAAAACCTAAATTATCAATTCAAAAAATATATGATAAGTATATTATTCGAGGAAATAAAGACAAACCAGAAGTAGCTTTAGTTTTTAAATTAAATGATACCATTAATATTACTAACCTCATAAATATTTTATCAAAAAGAGGAATTAAAGCATCGTTCTTTATTGATGGTAAATTAATTGAGAATGAATCACAAAACATTTATAAATTAATTAATCAAGGACATGAGATATATAATTTAGGTTATGAAGGTCAATATAATAAAAATTTATTATTATGGACTAATAGTATGATTGAAAATATGTCATATAACAAATCTAAATATTGTTTAATAACAACAGAAAATAAAAAAGTATTAGATATATGTTCATCTAATAAAATGTATACTATTAAATCTGATATTGTTATTAATTATGGTACTAGTTTTAATGATACAAAATCAAATATTGTAAAGGGAAGTATTATTGTATTTGATATAAATAATAAAACAATGACTGAAATACCCAAAGCATTACTTTTTTTAAATAGTAAAGGCTATAAATATAATCTCTTAAGCAATCATTTAAGTGAACGGGGATGTTATAGTAATAAGTAAATAAACTTCTGGAATTTCCAAAAGTTTATTTTTATTTATAAGGGATTGCTTATTATTTTCTTGTATTTTATGTTTTTAATATCTTTTTTATGATATAATGTGAAAGCATTAATTATTTATTGGAAAGGAGGGCTTTTGTGAGCAAAATAAATATATTTGCCTTAGGTGGCTTAAATGAAATTGGGAAAAACATGTATGTTGTAGAAGTTGACAATGACATTTTTGTTTTTGATGCGGGATTAAAATATGCAGAAGACAAATTATTTGGGATTGATTATCTTATTCCTGATTTTCGTTATCTTAAAACAAATATTAATCGTGTTAAGGGTATTTTTCTAACTCATGGTCATGATGAAAACGTTGGTGCTTTATCAGACATACTGGCTGAATTACCCGATATAAATGTTTATGGTACTAAATTTACTTTAGATATTGTTCGTAAGATGTTAGAAGAGGATAATATTAAAGCTAATAATTTACATGAGATTTTACCACATCGTAAACTTAGTTTTGATAAGAATAGTATTTTTCCAATAAGATTAACACATTCTATTCCAGATAATGTAGGGTATGTTCTTTATACTGAGGATGGGTCTATTTTTTATACTGGTAATTATGTCTTTGATCCAGCTATGGTGGGATCATATAAAACTGATATTGGTAAACTTGCTTATATTGGTAAACAAGGTGTGTTATGCTTATTAAGTGAATCGTTATATGCTGAAAAGATAGGTTTTACATCGCCAGCTCATCGTTTATCTAATTTAATTAGAGAAGTATTAAGAAAGAATGAGAATCGGCTTATATTTAATGTTTTATCAGCCAATATGTATAGGGTAGAAGAATTATTTAATGAAATTATGTTAACGGACCGTAAGGTTGTTGTTATGGGTAAAAGACTACAGAGTATGGTTAATAATTTAATTGATATGAGATACTTAAATTTTGATAAAAGTAGAATTGGTAGTTTAAATAACCTTAATGATAAGAATACTATTATTCTTATATCAAGTGAGAATGAGAAACCATTTACTAACTTAAAAAGAATTGTTAATGGATATGATAAATATATCAATATAAAAGAAACAGATACTATTGTCTTTTTAGAACCTGTTCAAGATGGTATGGAAAGAACTTTAGCTAATATTTCTGATATGATTGCTAGAACGGGCGCTGATATTGTTACCTTGTCTCCAAAAAAATATTTACTTCATCATGCGTCTTCTGAAGACTTAAGATTGATGATAGATTTAATTAATCCTAAGTATTATATGCCTGTTATTGGAGATTATCGCTATATGGTGGCCAATGCTACAATTGCAAGCAATATGGGAATACCTGATGAGAATATTATCTTAAAACTTAATGGCGAAATTACTTGTTTAGAAAATGGCGTCTTAAAAGATGTGATGAATAAACTTGAAGTGGAAGATATTATGATTGATGGTAATAGTATAGGTGATATTGGTGAGCTTGTCTTAAAAGACCGTGAGATGTTAAGTGATAATGGTATTGTCATCATTAGTGCAACGATTGATCGCCAAACAAAGAAAGTTTTAGCAGGACCTGAAATCTTAACTCGTGGTTTTATATACGTTAAAGATAATGCAGAGATTATAAATGAAATGCAAACTATTTCAAGTCGTGTAATAAAAGAAAATACTAATCATAATTATGTTGAATATAACAAGATAAAGAGTGGTATAAGGGAAGAAGTAGGTAAGTATTTATATAGAGAAACTGAATGTAAACCTATGATTATTACTGTTATTCTTGAAGTTTAAAAAAGGCTAAGCCTTTTTTTTATTTCTTTTAGTAAAGATAACCAAACCTATAATTAACATCAAAATAAATAAAGATAGGGAAATATATAGTGGAAAAGTATCCTTCATAAAATCAAGGGACATAGCTGCATTTGGAAACACATAATTTTGAATAATAACAATAATTAATCCAATAATAATGGTTGTTATATTCATACTTCTTGGTGTTTTCATTTTAAAGATATCTTTGACATGTGTTTGTAAAAAATAAATACCCATCGTTATTAGTAAGAAAGCATTAAAATACCAATGTATTGATAAGAAATTCTCAACATTATCAATCGCACCACCAATTGATATTTTTCTTTGAACATAATAAGCTGGGAAACGATATAAAGCTGCTAAAGGAGGCGTAATAGTGGCTGGGACAATAATATATACTGATAACATAACAACTAATCCTGCAATTAATCCTCCAATTAGATATTTGTTATAATGTTTATTTACTATGTTATTTTTAGGTATAATAGTTAAAAATATAATAGGCGTTAACCAGTAAGATATAAAGAAAAAACTATATTTAATAGGAGGTATAATACCTTCTGCTAGAAATGGTTTAAGATTATCAATTTGTGTATAAGAAATAAGTGATATAGTAATTACAACAACAGATATTAATGTTAGAAAAAATAATACTTCTGACGTTCTACTAATTGTTTCAATCCCTTTAATAACAGCATATACCGCTGTCATAGTAAATATAATAGCGATAAAATTACTTGGCGTTTTAACTAAATACATGGTAATGGCAAAATTAGTAACACTCCATAATAGTAATACTGTTATCAATAATATATAAGCACTTAGAATAATGTTAATTATATTACCAATCAACTTGCCAAATAAAGATTTGTTCTTTTCTAAAATGTTTTGATCAGGTCTATAATTCATTACATATAGTAATATCCCAATGGGAATAAGACCAATAAAAAGTGCTATAACAGTAGATATCCACGCATCTTGTTTAGCAAGTGATAGAACATTAATTGTCCCCAAGCCTACAAATAGAGCGTTTGATAGGAAAAAACCAATGGTTGCTAATTGAAAAGCACTTATTTTAGGAGCTTCGGTTTTCATTTAAACACCTCCTTTAGTTGAATCAATGGTAGAACCTCTACGTTCTATTTTTATATTTGTTTTAATTTCATAAGGTACCGTAGAAAATGTTTCATTCCATTTTTTCTTATTATCCTTCCAGTAATTATTGTGATCTTTATAAAGTCTTTCACCAAAACCAAAGATATCACTTTTTATATTCCTTTGAGTAGTGATAATTGTTTTTTCTATAATTTGCTTTAATTCTTCATTAACTAAATCTTTAATCTTATTAATATTTTTTTGTTTGGTTAAGTCTGTTTTGCAATTATATTCAACTAATGCTGCATTACCAGTAACATCTATTTTGGCTAACGGTTTATCTTTTTTGAGATCTACTTTCAGATTATTCTTTAAGCCATCGATAACAACATTTCCATAGTTTCCCTTTGCATCACACGGAAATGAAATAGTCATACTTTCTATTTGGTTTCTAATAATCGTATATCCAATACTATCTTTCTCCATTAAATAACCAATTAATTTATCATCTTTAAAAGTGGCTGGACCTATAATCTTGATTTTAGTAGGGGCATCAGTAG
>JAQVZV010000091.1 GCA_028708005.1 Bacilli bacterium | reverse complement strand
ATGTACTCATAACCAAGTTTATCTAACAACTCAATTGCAAAGGCTTCTATGGTATTTTCGGTGATCTTAGTCATTCAAACTGAATTATTAATTCATTTAGATGAATTTATATTGACAAGTTTGGTTTAGGATTTTCTGATTCATATCTATTTTCTTCTTCATTCAAAACGTTATTTCTAAACCTAGAACTAAAAATAAATTTAAATTGGTTCGCAACATATTCGTCTTTCACTATTTTTGGTATGAATGGAAATACAATTGCTAAAATTGAGACAATTAATGCAATCCATTGAGGTATTGTATCTTTATTATTCATACTTAAAAGATAATAAATTATTATTCCTAATATAGTGATTACGTAAATGAAGCAAAAAATTCTACTTTTAATTAATAATTTTTTTTTGGCATCATTGATAAAAATGTTTTTCTTCTCATTATAGTTGATTAATTCAATTTCATAGATTTTTTTCTTTAGTTTATTAGTTTCTTCAAGTTGTGAGTTTTGTTTGAGAATATTCTCGTTTTTCAATGATATTATCTTTTCTTCCAATGTATTAATTTTATGATCTTTTTGAATTAATTTATCACTTATTGAAAGTAGCTGATCCTCATCTTCTTTGGTAAACTGCTTAAAATGTTCTGCAAACTCATTATCTGATAAATTATTAATATGATCTATTTCATCGGCTCTTAATTGTCCTTCTGACATTCTTACTGTGACTCTAAATAAATCCCGTTCACTTATATCACCAACTTCTTTCGCTTTATCAGCCCTACTTTTTATGATTTTCAAAGCTTCTTTTGAAGGTATTTTTGCTCTTCTATATTTTGTGATATAGGTATTTAAAGCCCCCTTTGATAAGATTGAAGTATTTATATTGACCTGGGACGGATTGGATAACCATAAAAGGACTAATAGTTCATTTGAACCTATAGTCAACCTCGAATGTAAATCTAGTGCATGATTAAATTCATACTTATTAAATGAATTATGTAAGAACCAACATTCAACTTCCGAAAATTCTTTTATATTATGTCCTCTTTTATGCTTAACATACTCTATTGCAATAGCATCATTTAACGCACTCTCTTCTGTATGTCTAATATCTAATAATTCTTTATATGTTATACTTTTTTTTGCTTTAATTACAATATCTTTTATTTGTTGTTCATTAATTATCACGATATTTTTATCGTTGATGATACGGAAAATATTGTCTTTAATCCTCTCTAATTGCGTTTTATCCAAATTTTTTCTGATACATGCATTAAAAATATCAGCTGTTTTGATACTGCCTATAAAATCTTTATTTTTAAAATCAATTACTCTGTTATTTAAAAGAGATTTTATCTCATCAACTGTTGTGAATAAAATAGTAAAACGAAACCCCATTCTATTACAAATATCAAAGAGCTGATTACAAACATTATATGAGTCCTCTGTATTTAAGTCGATTAGGCTTATAAAGAAATTTGTATCTATCAACAATTCAGTAGAAGTAATCTTTTCTTTAATGTTTAGAGTGAGATATGAAGATAATATCCCACCTAGATAGATATCACTAATGGTCCTAAAATTTTTATCGTCTTTAAACTTTAATTCAATATACTTTGGTATTTTATAATCTAGATTTAGATAGCTCGATTTTTTTTCCGAGAATAAGTCTACCTTTTGAGCTAACACAAAATCTATTAATTCTTGAAAATCACAGTTTAAATTATTAATATCACAATATCTTTTATAATCATTTTCTAGTATAGATAAATTACTTTCTTCCTCTTTAATCAGATCTTCTAATTCATTAAATATATAGCTCTTAATAATAAATGCACCATCATTAGAAAAAAATTTAAATGTGTCTGGATCATTGATTTCTTTTTCAATTTCATGCATTATTAGATTTAATATAGGAATAGGTATAAGTAAACCAAAAATATCAAATACCTTTGATTGAATTTCTGTTAGATTAGCTCCCTTGATTTCCAACAGATCGTGTTCTTTGGAATATTCAGTTAATCCTTTTTTTACAATTGGGTTGAATATTTCAGTCAAGCTTCCTGTAGTTGAAGAATATGTTTCTTTTAAATGTGCTAAAAGGGAATAAGTCAATAAAAGTCTATCTTCCATAATTTATTTTTTTTAGATTGCAACTTTCACATCTCCACTCATTAGTTTTTTCAAGAGATTGTCACGATAAGATACTAATAGGTTTATCTGTTTATTATTTACAATTAGTTTATCAATCAATGGTTCTATTATTAATGTCATTTCAGACATTTCTACTAAACTTGGAACAGAAACCATTGCTTCATTCAAATCCCTACGTTTTATATGTCCCATTGTTGTTGCATGACTCGCTGCAATTGATATAAACTCAGATAGATGAAATTTACACCACAAAAAATAAAACCATTTTGGATAATCCTTTGATGTAACCTTGAATAAATGTTGATTTAAAATACAATCTTGTCCATCCCATATTTTTACCATTAGTGAAGCAGACCATGCAAAAATTACATCACCATTCATTATAATATATTCAGACTTTACATCCGTAGTTGCGAAATCAGAATTATCAGTAATACCCTCACTTAATTCTTTTATCTTTAAGACAGGAAGTTTTTCTAATTCATTTTTAGGTGGAAATTTTTGACAGGCCAAACCATTTAAAAAAACAGCAATAGAACTTAAAGGTCTGTTTGCCCATTCCTCCTTCGCTTCTTCCACAAACCACTGCCTAAAAAGTGTTTCGGCCATTTTTTCTAAGGTTGCATTTTGGCGGTGCAGCAGGTCTATTTTGTCGTCTAAACTGCTAAGGACAGAGGCTATGGCGGTTTGTTCTGGAAAATCGGGAATATTAAATTTTAGTGTTTTAAGTGATGACAAGTTGAGGGTGGGCTGTACTGTATCATTTGTATTACCGTACATCTGAAAAATTATATCTTCTGTTTTGAAAGCATACTTAATGAAACGAGTATCATACTCACTTTTTATTTTAGCAACGCTGACAGCCCTTGCAACGTTCCATCCTTTAAGACTGTCGGGCACGATTGCACATTCGCCAACGCTTCCAACAACGGTAATTAAAAGCTCTCCACCCTTTAATCTTGTTTTCTTGTATTTATCTTCAATTGAAGGTTCAACCTTTAAAACGTCATCAATTTTTATATAACCATTCTTTATATTGTTTACTCTAATGATTGGAATTGAGTTAATTTCCGTATGAGCACCAGGCTGTACGATACCATATGAAATGCTTTCATCAACCAGCATCTTAGAAAATTCTACTTCTTTCCACTCACTCATTGCTTTTAATCTTTAAAAGGTTCATGGAAATGAGTTCATACATGTAGCTGGTATTATTCATCTTCTTTCTTTCCGGGTTTAATGTGTTTGGGTTGTTGAACTTTTTCTATCTTTTTAATAACGTGAGTTCGGGATAAGAAAAGCATAAAAAAAGTTGTGATATAGGGAGATTATTTGTATATATATAGCTGATAATCAAACAAATAACAAACATCAGCCCTATGATCACAACAGACAAAGTTATTGAAATATTTTGTATTGCCGACGATTTTTGTGCAGAATATGAGAATGAAATTCAGAATCATCAAC
>JAQVZV010000003.1 GCA_028708005.1 Bacilli bacterium | reverse complement strand
GTTAGCTTATCGCCACCGCCATCATATAAAGGCAAACGTTTAAAAATTTACTATGTTAGTCAGATAGATACCGCGCCTCCAAAATTTGTTTTCCAAGTTAATGATAAACGACTTATTCACTTTTCTTATGAACGTTATTTAGAAAACAAAATAAGAGAATCATTTGATTTAGTAGGTACGCCTATCATTTTACAATTTAAAAATAGAGGTGAAAGGGAATAACCAAAATTATCACTCTTCATATATTAGAATAGGAGGTTCTATATATGATATTGAGTGATAATTTTTTTAAGAAGGTGGAAAATAAAACAAATGTTGATAAGGGAACTATTTTAAGCCTAGCGTCTAAATTACAGAAAAACAATATAAAAAATGAATCTACACTAAGAGAGGTAATTCATGAACTTAGTAAAATGGCCGGTAAAGATGTTACGAAGGAACAAGAAGATAAAATTATAAAGGCTATTATTAATGATGATATTCCTAAAAATTTAGATAAATTCGTTAATCAAAATTATAATGAATAATTTTCTCATATCAATCCGCTATCATACATATATTTAAATGAAATATGATATGAAAGTAGGGATTATATGGAAAAGGTAGACATTATCAAGAGCCTTAGTGAACGTACTGGTGGTGATATATATTTAGGGGTTGTGGGTGCGGTAAGGACTGGTAAGTCAACGTTTATTAAGAAAGTTATGGAGAAACTGGTTGTACCTAACATTATAGATGAATATGAGCGTAAAAGATGTTTAGACGAATTACCGCAGAGTGCCCAAGGTAAAACAATTATGACAACTGAACCGAAATTTGTTCCTAGTACTGCTGCTAAAATAGACATTGATAATTTTAGTGTCAACATTCGTCTTGTTGATTGTGTTGGGTATGTTATTTCGGCGGCTAAAGGATATGAAGATGAAAATGGTCCAAGAATGGTAAGGACACCTTGGTATGATGAGGAAATGCCATTTGTAGAAGCTGCTGAGATAGGGACAGAAAAGGTGATTAGGGATCATTCTACAATCGGGATTGTGGTTACAACTGATGGTTCAATTGGTGAAATACCACGAAATGAATATATTGAAGCAGAAGAGATGGTTATTAATGAGTTGAAAGAAATCGGCAAACCATTTATTGTGTTATTGAATTCAACTCATCCAACTTTGCCTGATACAGAAAGGCTTGCTGAAAAATTAAAAGATACTCATTCGGTTCCGGTATTACCAGTAAGTATTGAAGCGATGGGAGAAAAGGAAATATATGGTATCTTAAGAGAAGCATTATACGAGTTTCCTGTTCTTGATATTAAAGTTAGTATGCCAGAATGGATAGGGTGTTTAAAACCATCTCATCCATTAAAACAAGCATATATTGAAAAAATTAGAGAAAGTGTTGCGCCTATTGATAAATTAAGGGATATCGAAGGAATAACTAATAATTTTACAGGTTGTGATTTTATTAGTAAAGCATATTTGTCTGAAGTAAGTCCAGCAACTGGTGAAGTTATTATTTCACTTCATGCACCAAATCATTTATATAACCAAGTTCTAAAAGAAATAATAGGTGTAAATGTTGCTAATAGGGCAGAATTATTATCATTGTTCCAAGATTACAATGAAGCTAAAAATGAATATGATCAAATTAAGAGTGCACTTAAAATGGTTAAACAAACGGGTTATGGCGTAGCATTACCAACGTTAAGTGATATGCGTCTTGATAAGCCAGAAATAGTAAAACAAGGTAACCGCTATGGCATAAAGCTAAAAGCCGTAGCGCCAGCTATTCACTTTATCAGAGTTGATGTCGAAAGTACTTTTGAACCAATAATAGGTTCGGAATTACAAAGTAAAGAGCTAATTAATTATTTAATGAAAGATTATGATACAGAGCCAGATAATATTTGGAAGTCAGAGATATTTGGCCGCAGTCTTGACGTCATTGTTCAAGAAGGAATTCAAGCTAAATTACTAATGGTTCCGGATAATATTAAATTTAAACTAGAACATGTTCTTACTAAAGTAGTTAATAAAGGTTCAAACAATATGATAGCTATCGTTTTATAGACGATAGTTTTTTATTAAAAAGTAATTTTGCTGTACTAAAGAATAGTTATAAATATAGTGGTATATATGAGGAAATTGTTATCAAACTATTGCATTTGTTAATAAAACATGATATTTTATATATGTAAGCATACTATTGCTTAACAAATAATTACGTGTGGGAGGTAATTTTGAATGACAAAAGCAGAATTGGTTGAAGTTATAGCTACTAAAGCTGAACTTACAAAAACAGATGCAGCTCGTGCATTAGATGCATTTCAAGCAGCTGTAACAGGAGCTCTAAAGAAAGGGAAGAAAGTTACATTAGTAGGTTTTGGAACTTTCGATGCTAAGAAGAGACCAGCTCGTATGGGTCGTAATCCTCAAACAGGAGCAGAAGTTAAGATACCTGCAAGAGTAGTTGCATCTTTCAAAGCTGGAAGCAAATTAAAAGAAGCAATTAACTAATGTATAAGAGGTAAAGCAAATGCTTTATCTTTTTATTTTTATGTCGTATAATATTGATGGTGAAATATATGCAGAAGAATGCTTTAGAAATATTAAAAGAAATAGAAAAACATGGTTATGAAGCTTATATTGTTGGGGGTTTTGTAAGGGATTATTGTTTAGGTCAAACTAGTCTTGATATTGATGTATGTACCAATGCAACACCCAAGGAGTTAAGTTTAATCTTTAAAGGGGCTATTGTTCCAACTGAAACATATGGAGCAGTCACCCTTATATATAAGAAAACCAGATATGAAATAACAACTTACCGTAAGGATCTTAAATATGATGATTATCGTCGACCTTCGCAAATTGAATACGTAGATAGTTTAATCGAGGATCTTAAACGACGTGATTTTACGATTAATACTTTATGTATGAATAGTAAAGGTGAAGTTATTGATTTGCTTAATGCTAAAAGTGATTTAGAACAAAAAATAATTAAAACAGTTGGTAATCCTAAAATTAGATTTAAAGAAGATGTCTTGCGAATCTTAAGAGCTGTTCGTTTTGCAACGTCACTTAATTTTGAACTAAGTGATGACGTAAAACAAGCTATAATTGATAATAAAAATCTTCTAAAGAACCTATCTTATGTTAGAAAAAAAGAAGAATTAACTAAAATATTATCAAATCCTAATGCTATATATGGAGTATCTTTGCTAAAATCGTTAGGACTTGACAAATCATTAGAATTAACTAATTTATCTAATCTGAAAATAGTTGATGATATTTTAGGTATTTGGGCTCAATTAGATGTTTTAGATATATATCCTTTTAGTAATGTGGAAAGGGATGCCATTACGAAGATTAAGGAAGCTTTAGAAGAACCAAATATTGATAATTATAGTTTATACAAATACGGTCTTTATATTATGATTATTGTTGCATCTATAAAGGAACTAGATAAAAAGAATTTAACCAAAAGATATGCATCTTTACCAATAAAAGCCCGTAGTGACATTAAATTAGATGTTGATCAAATTTGTAAAAGGTTAAATATTAAGCCTAGTTATTGGATAAAAGATATTTATCAGTTATTAGAAAAAGAAATTACCAACGGGACATTAAAAAATAGTCAAAGTGATATTTGTGAATACATTAGTTCTCATTTAAAGCAATATCAGTGATAAATTAATTAGATAAATACATACTCTTAAGTGAGGTGTATTTTTTATGCGCAAGATATGGCTAGTGGTAGTAATTCTTTTTTCTCTAGGAATGTTTTTTTCCAGTAGTTTAGGTATTAAAAAAATCAAATTAAAATTAGATGATGAAATTGGAATTGTATTCATTAATCAGCATATGTTACTTGTTGTAGGCGAAGATGAATCCACATTATTGGTTTTAGATAAAGGGAATATTGATAACCTAAGTAAGTTTGATTATCGTCATTTAAATGTGATAATGTTGAAACCTGATTTAATTGAGATCGAACATGATAAGAAAATAATATTAGAAGATGATTACGAAATTGATGATGTTTATTATAGACGGGTAGATGGCTTGATTTATATAGGTTATAAAGGCACTAATATGTGTGTTTATACAGGTGGTAATTATAATATTAGTGGATGTCAGTTTGTTTATTTTTATAATCCTAAAGTATCTAATTTGACAGTTTATGATTATAATGAGGTTGTTTTTTATTATTATAAGAATCCTTTATCCAAAAAAAATTTGGAAGATATTTATAGTCAATCAGTTGGAGCTTATCAAATAAGCGAAGATGAATTGATAATTGTTAAATTGGGTGAGGAAGATTATGATATTATTGTTATCAATAATGAATGATGATATAATATCCTTAGGTGATGGTTATGAATATCGAAAAATTAATTGAAGTTATGAAAGAAAGAAGTATTCATATTCCTCTTTATCTTGCCAAAAACTATAAATCTTTGAAAATGGATGAGAAAGAACTTCTTATAATGGGTATTTTGATGGAGAGTGATTCTTTAATAGATTATGCCAAAATAGCTGATTATTTAAATATTTCTGAACAAGATGTATTATTGATCTTAAATAATATTCAAGAAAAAGGCTTGTTGGAAATAAAAGTAGTTAAAAATGAAGATGGTATAATGGAGGAACATGTTTCTATTGATAATTTATATAGTAAATTAGCTTTAGCTATTATAGGAGTGAAAAGTGAAAAGGAAACAAATATTTTTGAAGTATTTGAAAGCGAATTTGGCCGTACTTTATCATCAATGGAGTATGAGATAATAACTGGTTGGCTCGAGTCTAATTATCAAGAAGAAGTTATTATTGAAGCGTTAAGAGAAGCGGTTTATAATGGTGCTAGTAATTTAAGATACATTGATCGCATTTTATATGAATGGAATAAAAAGGGAATTAAAAGCGTGACTGAGGTACGTAAAGAAAAAGAAAGGTTTACAAAAGCTAAAAGGGAAAAAATCGAGATTCCCGATTATAACTGGCTAGAGGATCATGAATAGTATAGAATATATTATTAAATATCTTAATGAGTTATTTCCTGATCCAAAATGTGAATTAGTATATAATAATGATTATGGGTTATTAATAGCGGTTGTCCTTAGTGCTCAAACAACTGATAAGAAAGTAAATAAGGTTACTTCCGTTTTATTTAATAAATATCCTTCCTTAACGGCTTTAAAAGAGGCTCCTATTAATGATTTACGCGCTCTTTTAAAACCGTTAGGCATGTATAATAAGAAAGCGTTATTTGTCAAACATTTAGCGTCTGAATTGATTGATAAGTATGATGGCGCGGTTCCAGATGATAGGGCTAGTTTAGAAAGCTTAAGTGGAGTAGGCCGGAAAACAGCAAATGTAGTGTTGGCTGTTTTATTTAATAAGCCATATATAGCAGTTGATACGCATGTTGCTAGGGTTTCCAAGAGATTAGGGTTAGTAAGTAAACAAGATAATACTTTGCAGATAGAGAAAACGTTAAGCAGGTTAATCGATGATAATTCATTAGCTAAAGCTCATCTTCAATTAGTATTATTTGGAAGATATTATTGTATGGCGAAAAAACCTCGTTGCATAAATTGTAAATTAAAAAAGATATGTAAATATGAAAAAAAGCACTTCATTTGAAGTGCTTTTTTATGGATTAACAATTGATACCATCCGTTCGAGAAGGGGATCAACAATTTTGCCATCATAGGTAATTTCGTAATTTATTTTATAAGTTATCCCTTCTGTTGATGTATCAATTATAACATCACTTATTTTTGTGGCCGTTGTTTTTGTCCCTGTTATCATATTTGTTACTGTTATAACAGCGGTGGTTTTATCTGAATTTGTAACATCCTCGGCATCTATCAATACTTTAAAACCAGCATCAATATAATTAGTTCCTTTTATAACAGTGGTGGTTTTCCCAGAGTCTGTATAAGTTATGCCGTCAATGACATTTGTTGATAGGTTAGCCATTGGAAGTGCAATGTAAGGACTATTACTTAATGTTATTGTTGCACCGGTACTTTCGCTATTCTTAAAGATAGAGTAGCATGTTTTTACAACATAGGTTAGAGAACCAGTTGTAGTTGGTGTATGGGTATAGTCGGTGTTAGCTGTCCAACCTAATAGTGATAATTCGCCAGTTTCTTTCTTTAGATATACATTATATCCGAGTGCTCCTAAGAGGGTTGAATCTTTCTTTTCCCTAATATCTAAGTATTTTGTCTTTTGAGCAGCTATCGTTTTTAGATATTCTTCTGTTATCATATTTGGAGCGCTGACAGGATCCCAAGTTAATTTTACATTTGTGTTATCTTTAGAAACGTCTAGTCCGCTTACATTCGGAAGTGTATTGAAACGAGGAGATACTTCAGTTGGCTCCGTTCCTTTTCTAAAGTATTCCGTTGTAATCATATTGCTTGGTGTATAAGGACTTGGTAGCATAGCAGGAATCGTTTCGCTTTCAACCTTAACCCTTACAACGCTATTTGGTATTGGAAATGTTTTTCCGCTCTTCTCAAAGATACCTTTGGCAACGGCTAAAAACAACTTATTTTTAATACCACCGGTAGGATTCATTTTACTATAATAGGTTGAATTAATTTTTTCGTACCCGTACCATAAACTGACAGTATAGTCAGGTGAATATCCCACGTTCCATAAATCGTTTACAGCGTTATATGGTAATTTATTCCGTTTTTTTGTTTCATCATCGAAGCTTGTAGTCCCTGATTTCCCAGCGATGGCAATGCCGTTTATTCTCCCACTAACATTTCCACTGTCGACTGCATATTTTAAAACATCAGTAATCATATAAGCGGTTGCTTCAGACATAACTCTAACTTTTTCGGGCTTGTATTTTACAACTTCGTTTGTATCCATAAACTCAATTTTATTAACAGCATGTGGTTTGATATAATATCCGCCATTGCCGAAGGCTGCATAAGCAGTTGCCAATTCAAGTGGTGACACGCCATTAAATGCCCCAAGGGCGTGAGCTTCATGAATAATCCCATTTTCAATTTCGGGAGTTATTCCTAATGACTTTGCAAATTCAAGAATCATTTTATTATCTAATTGTTGAAATGTTTTTAATGCTGGAATGTTACGTGACCTTGCTAAAGCATTTCTCATTGTTATCATCCCTTGATATTTATAATCCCAGTTATTAACATTTTGACCGCTTGAATAACCATATACATCATCGACTAAAGGGGTGTATGTAGAAAAATTATTGTATTCCATAGCAGGGCCATAGTCGAATATAGGTTTAGCTGTCGAACCAATTTGCCGTTTAGAATCGGTTGCGAGGTTGAATAGTTTTTTTCCAGTACGATTACGTCCTCCTCCAAGGGCTATAACAGCTCCTGTTTTTACATCGGTAACTGCTATCGCGGCTTGAACTAAATCATTTTCAAAAGTAAACGTTTCGCCATTTAAGATTTTATTTATATGATCTTGTTTTTTGGTGTTTAAATTAGTATATATTTTCATTGGAACTACCATAGGATCATACTCGGTTTTCTTAAATACTTCACGAGCTACGTAGTCAATGTAGAATTGATATGGGTGCCCTGTAATAACACTATCAACAAGCATAGATTCAATTGGAATATTATTAGCAATTTTCCTTTCCTCACTAGTTATATAGCCATGACGTTCCATTAAGTAGAGAACGGTGCTTCGTCTAGCAGCTGCCTTTTCGGGATATAGGCGAGGACTATAAGCTCCAGGAGCTTGAAACATCCCTGCTAAGAGAGCTGCTTCTGATAAATTAATATCACTAATCTCTTTGCCGAATAGTCCGCGTGAAGCTTCTGCAATACCTAAAGTATTGTTTACTCCTAAATGAATATTGTTTACATAGAATTCTAGAATCTGTTCTTTAGTATACATCTTCTCTAATTTAAAGATGGCTAAATATATATCTGCTAATTTTCTTGTTATTGTTTGAGTAGCAGAGGTAAAATTATTTTTAACAACTTGCATTGAAATAGTTGATGCACCACCGGCACCACTGTTTCCTAGAGCTTGACCTTTAAAGGCAACTAAAAAACGAGGCAAGTCAAAACCGTTATGTTCAAAATACCTAGAGTCTTCGGTAGCTATAATAGCATCAATGAAAACTTGTGGTATCTCATCAAAGGTCACTTTATCGCGCATCTCAATTCCCATTCGTGTAATTTCTTTTCCTTCGCTATCATATAAAATGCTTGCTTCTTTGTAATATAATTTCTGTTTGTCAAATTCAGGGGCATTAGAAACTACATATCCTATAAAGCCTATACCACCTATAATACCTACAATGGCTAGACAAAGAAAGACTATAATAAGAGAACTAACAACCTTTTTCCAGCCTTTTTTATTGTTGCTTTTCACATTTTTCTTACCCTTACTCTTTTTCTTTGCCATAATTAACGAACCTCCATATTTTACTACTAATCCTAATACTATAACGAGAGTAATAACAGTCATTATTTTAACAAATCCTATTAAAATTGATCCTAATATGATTACAAGTAATACCAAAATAACAATTGCTATATTCCATTTGTCTTTAAAAAAATGGGCTAATGTTTTTTTCATCTTTTATCCTCCTAAATATATACGATCAATAATTTTTATATAATCAAGTCTTGGCATGTATGCTTCTTTTATTAGATAGCCTTTGCTTTCAAATGTTGACAATGGAATAGACTTGAGTTTGCTAGTATCAATAATTGTTATTAAATCTTCGCCTTTTAATAGAAAAATCTTATTTAAAAGAGAAAATTTAACAATAATAAAGGCAATGCCCCCATGCTTTAGTATATTTCTAATATGCTTGATTTGATGATTGTTAATATTGGCAAGTGGAAAAGACTTACGACCTTTTATTTCTTTGGCTTCAAAGTCAATATATTTCCCTTTATATAGTCCGTTATAATCAGTAGTTGAAGGCATTTTAAAATATGCTTCACGAATAGTAGCACTCTTTTTATAATCAAAGTCAACTCTTACAATTTTAATTGGTGTAGGCTTTTTATATATTACTGCAATATCATTATCTAAATAATAGGTATTTGTTAAATTTAAATCATTTTCTAGTTCCATACCTCTATTAGCATAATTTATTGTTGCTGTGTGATTTTTAATTAAGTTTGTATATTTCATTCAATCACCTATTAAATTATACTATAAAATTAACTTTTTTTCTACTAATGAATAATGGCAATAAATGAGAAGTTTTATCGATTTTCATCGAGATACAAGTAATGATATTTACATGCTATAAATATGTGATACAGTATGACAAAGGAGGCGCGATGGATAGAGTATATATTTATATGATGTTGAATGAATTGATAGAAGTAAACCAGTTCAACAAACTTATGTTGATGGTGAAAAAATAAATTAAGAAAATCTTTCATATGATTATATAGGAGGCCATATGGAAGATTTATTATTTAGAGTAGATATTACCTCGCAAATTATATACTTATCTTTAATATTGCTAGTTATTGGTAATGGTTTAAAAGATATCCCTTTTATTAAAAAGTGGATGATTATATGGATTTTGCTTATTATTAGTATAACGGTTGAATTCGTCTTTGTAAATGTAAGTTTCAACAGTCTTTTTGAGGCGGTTATAGCAGCCTCATTATCGACTATGATTTATCAATTGTATAAACAAGCTAAAAAAGGAATAAAGGAATTAAGAACTAGAAAATAGGAAATATAAATTGACAATTGTCGTAATTTTATATAGAATATAGTAGAGTGAGGTGAGTGTATGCTTTATGATAGAATAACACTTAGTCCAAAAGAAATTCTTGAAAAAGACTTCCCTCTTGATACTAGAGGATATCGACCTCAAGAAGTTGATAAGTATTTAGATATTATTATTAAAGATTATAGTAATTTTATTTCATTACTTAAACAAAAGGAGTCTGAACAAAAAGAGTTGATCGAGGAAAATCTTCGATTAAAGCATGAAAATAGAATTTTAAAGGAAAATGTGGAAATAGTGAAAAATACTGATGTTAAAATCACTAATGTTGATTTATTAAGACGCTTATCTCAACTCGAAAAAACAGTTTATGGTGAAGAAGAATAAAGCACCAAGGCAAATGCTGCATCTTTCATGATGCAGAGGAAAGTCCATGCTCACACAATCTGTGATGATTGTAGTGTTTGTGCATAGGGAAAAGATAACCTATGGTAGGATAATATCCTAACGGCTCCTTAATAACCTATAGCCTTCATGGTATGGTTATTGGGTATAAAAGTGCCATAGTGACGATGATTTTAAGAAATTAAAATAGTGGAACGAGGTAAACCCCACAAGTGAGAAACCCAAATAAGGTAGGGGAACTTCCAACCGGGAATAAGAACTGGGCGGAGGATGGAAACATAGATAAATATTTGCCCCCTAGAAATAGGGACAGAACATGGCTTATCAGGTGCTTTATTTTTTTAAAAAAGAGGTGATTTCGCTTGAAGGAGATAGGACGTGAGTTGGAAGAAGCGCGGGAGGCGATGGGAATTTCGCTAGATGAAGCGGCAACCGACTTAAAACTTAAGCCTTCACAATTAGAGAATGTTGAAAAAGGAAATAGAAGTGCTTTTAAAGACGTTTTCGAATTAAAACAAATAATAAGAGATTATGCTAAATACTTGAGCTTGGAATATGAAAAATTAGAAGATGACTTTAATGAATTTGTATTTGAATATACATCTAAGATTCCACTTGATGAGATAGCAAAAGCTAATGAAGAAATAAAAGCTGAAAAAAGGGACATTATTTCCCCATATACATTAGAACAAAAAAGTAATTTTTCTTTTTTTAAACTACTTATAATTAGTTTAATAATTGTTATAGTTGGTATTGTGGTTTACTTTATACTTGTTATACTTGTTAATTATAACAATGAAGAACCGGTAGAAGTTGACAATTTATCTTATTTCATAAGGGGAGAGTGATATACATATGAATCTTGCTAACAAATTTACAGTAGTTAGAATTGTTTTGTCTCTTGTCATAATTCTTTTATTATTATTTCCATTTTATGCTATAAATGTTGAATTTCCAACATTCTTGGTTGAAGGGAAAATATTAGTTGATAGTAAGTATATTATTGCAGGTATAATTTTTGTTATTGCAGCTTTAACTGACTTTGTTGATGGTTATATCGCTCGTAAATATAATATGATAACTGATTTTGGGAAATTGATGGATGCAATTGCAGATAAGGTTTTAGTCAATTCGGTTTTAATCATCTTAGCATCTAGTAATCATATAAATCCTATTGTCGCAGTTATTGTTATTATGAGAGATACTATTGTTAATTCTATTCGTATGTTAGCGGCAAGCAAAGGCAAGGTTGTAGCTGCTATTAAATCGGGTAAGTTTAAGACAGCTTGTATGATGACAGGGCTTTCATTAACATTCTTTTATAATTTACCGTTTGAACTATGGAATATCAAAGTGTCAGACTTCTTACTTATAACAGCAACGGTATTATCAATGATATCAGCTGTGCAATATTATGTTATGAATCGTGAGTTAATAACACAGAAGGAAGAAATTGTTGAAACTTTATAATTTGTAATAAAAATACATTCAAAAAATCCCTTTTAGTAAGGGCTTTTTTGATTTTTGGTAATATTTACTTTACAAAAATAACAAACAAATGTTCGGAAAACGCTTGCTTTTTAATTTTAAATAATGTAAAATTAATTTGTAAGGAAATAGGAGGAATGTATGGTGACGAAAAACGTCGATAAAGATAAAACTCTTGAACAAGTTTTATTAGATATTGAAAAACAATTTGGTAGAGGTTCGATTATGAAGTTGGGCGAAAACCCTCATCGTGAAATAGATGTTTGTTCTAGTGGTTCTTTAACTCTAGATATGGCATTAGGAGTAGGCGGTTATCCTAAAGGGCGTATTGTTGAAATATATGGACCTGAATCAAGCGGCAAAACAACAGTTGCTCTTCATGCAATAGCAGAAATTCAAAAACAAGGTGGACGAGCCGCTTTTATTGATGCCGAACATGCGCTTGATCCAGTTTATGCTTCGAAGTTGGGTGTTAATATTAATGAATTGTTATTGTCACAACCTGATACGGGAGAGCAAGCTTTAGAAATATGTGAAGCTTTAGTTAGAAGTGGCGCGATAAGTATAATTGTTATCGACTCTGTGGCTGCTTTGGTACCACAAGCTGAGATAGAAGGGGAAATGGGTGATAGCCATATTGGTTTACAAGCTCGTCTTATGTCTCAAGCTTTAAGAAAATTGTCAGGGACAATTAGTAAAACTAATACAATAGCGGTTTTCATTAATCAATTGAGGGAGAAAGTGGGGATTATGTTTGGTAATCCCGAAACGACTCCAGGGGGACGTGCATTGAAGTTCTATTCTTCAATTCGTTTAGACATTAGAAGGGCTGAACAAATTAAACAAGGCGATAATATTGTTGGGAATAAGACTAATATAAAAGTTGTAAAAAATAAGGTTGCACCTCCATTCAAAACAGCAAATGTTGAAATTATGTATGGCGAAGGCATTAGCAAATTAGGAGAATTAATTGATTTAGCAGCTGATAGCGGTATAATTGAAAAAAGTGGCGCTTGGTATGCATATAAAGGCGAAAAGATGGGGCAAGGTAAAGAAAATGTGAAAGCCTTATTAAAAGAAAATATCAAATTACAAAATGAAATTGAAACAAAAGTTAGAGAATTTTATGGAATTTTAAAAAAACAAAAAACTGTTGAAAAGGCTATTAAATAGCTTTTTCTTTTGCAAAAGTCATGAAATATTATTATTGTCCTTGACACAAACCCAAATCAATTTTAAAATGGAGGTGTAGAGTTAAAATCAGTAACTTTAACTGTATAAATAGAAAGTGAGGGTTATTATGGATGCATTATCATTATCCATTTTAACCTCTGTACTTGGACTTTCTTTAGGTGCAAGTTCTGTTCTTATCATTAACCGTATAAAAAATAAACGTACTAATGATAAGGCTGAAAATATGATAGAAAAGGCGCGCAAAGAAGCTGAAAAGATAAAGCGCGAGTATTTATTTGAAGCTAAAGAAGAGGCACATAAATTAAAACTAGAGATTGAAAAGGATCTTAAAGAAAAGAAAAACGAGATGAAGGAACTAGAAGACAGATTACTTCAACGAGAAGGCAGCATGGATAAACGTGACGGGATGCTTCAGAATCGTGAAAAGATGTTAGATCAAAGGGATAATAATTTAGTGTTGAAACAAAAGGAAATCCAAAAAACAGAGAATGAAATGGAAGAAGTCAAAAAACAACAACTTGATCTGTTAGAAAAGATTTCGGGTTTTCCAAGGGATAAAGCTCGTGATCTTATAATGAAAAAAGTTGAAGAAGAAATGGAAATGGAAGTAGCAGAATATATTAGGGAAAGGGAATCAGAGGCTAAAATTCAAGCTGACCGTGATGCCAAGAGTTTACTTGTTGCGTCTATGCATAGATATGCTTCTGATGTTGCCAGTGAACAAACTATTTCTGTCATTAATTTACCTAATGATGATATGAAAGGTAGAATTATCGGTCGAGAAGGGCGTAATATAAGGACAATCGAGGCTGTTACTGGTGTTGATTTGATTATTGATGATACCCCTGAAGCTATTGTAATTTCTAGTTTCGATCCGTTAAGGAGAGAAATAGCAAAAGTAACAATTGAAGCCTTAATAAAAGATGGACGTATTCATCCGGCAAGGATTGAAGAATTATACGACAAAACGATAAAAGAGATGAATGTAAAAATTTTAGAATATGGTAGGGAAGCAACATTTGAATTGGGTTTAACGAAGATTGAACCGCAGGTTGTGGACCTATTAGGTAAATTACATTTTAGATCAAGCTATGGGCAAAACGCTCTTCAACATTCAAAAGAAGTGGCTCATTTAACTGGTATTTTAGCTAGTGAAATTGGCGAAAATGTTGCTCTAGCAAAGAGAGCGGGATTATTACACGATATTGGTAAAGCAATTGATTTTGAAGTTGAAGGAAGTCATATTGAGTTAGGTGTCGATATGGCCAAGAAAAATCATGAAGACCCAGTAGTTATAAACGCGATTGCTTCACACCACGGTGATGTTACTCCAACTAGCAATATTTCTGTTTTAGTCGCTATTGCTGATGCATTGTCTGCATCAAGACCTGGCGCTCGTAATGATTCGTTAGAAAACTATACGAAGCGTTTAGAACAATTAGAAGGTATTGCGAGTGAGGTTCAAGGTGTAGATAAAGTTTATGCTATTCAGGCAGGACGCGAATTACGTATTTTGGTAAATCCAGAAGAAGTTGACGATTTAAAGAGTGTCAAAATTGCGCGTGATATTAAAGATCGTATTGAACAAGAAGTTCAGTATCCTGGAACGGTTAAAGTAACTGTTATTAGGGAGACTAGAGCTATTGAGGAAGCTAAATAAGAAGTGTTAGTGCTTCTTATTTTTTTATCACTTGATGAGCAATTCTACTAGCGGCTGATGCTGCGATAGCACATATTATATCATCTAAAAAAGTATGACATTTAGTGCTACTTTTGCCTTCCTTATCAAGCTGTCCTATGATGCCTGGTTTTGTTTTGTCTAAGTAGCCAAAATTAGTGAGGGCTATAGAACCGTTCATATTTACTATACTGAGAGCCAATATTTCATCAAGTCCATATAAACTATTATCATCAGTTATGATTTTATTTATTTCCGGATCGAATAATCCTTTTTCTGCTATTTCATCTATAGCAATACCAGTGAGAATTGTATATAATGTTTCTCTTTTTGAAATTATTGATAAGACCATTTCTTTGCAGTCATCAACGGTAATATTTTGGTAAGAACCTTGGATATTATAAACAATAGTTGCGATATCATTAATCGTTACTCCTCGTTCTTCTAATTTTGTTATTGCCGCCTCTTTTACGTTTTTCACGGTCTGTCCTCCTTTTCATAAATGCCTTGTTTATACCATATTATAGTATGGGTGATTGCATGAATAATTATATTAAGTATTATTATAATATATATCCGGATTCTATCTATGAAGAAAACAAAATGTTTCGTTTTGAATATAATAATGAAAAATATTATTTTGTTATTTTTGATCGCCCCATCGATGATGCTGATTATTTATATGAACTAAATAAAGAAATGATTAGACAAAATTCACTGGTTCATGAAATGGTTATAAATAAAAACAACCATATTCTAACGATTGTTAACGATATACCTTATGTTTTAATGAAGGTTTATATAAATGAAAATAAAAAAAGTGATCTCACGGAAATTATATTCATAAGCATGAATAATGCTAACATCAAACAAAATAAAATTTTAGACAGAAGTG
>JAQVZV010000090.1 GCA_028708005.1 Bacilli bacterium | reverse complement strand
GTCTAGACCCAAGATCAATACCATTATTATTAGTTATAATCTTAATAAACTTCATAACCTCTTCATAGTTATCAAAAGGTTCGCCTATCCCCATAAGAACAATATGCGAAATACGTCTATCTATATCTTGTTCAATTTTAAGTATCTGAAGAACCATTTCATTAGCTGTTAAATTACGGATTTTCTTTAAACGCCCACTCTCACAAAAAGCACATCCCATATTGCAACCCACTTGCGTTGAAACACATAAACTTGTCCCATAATCATGAAACATTAAAACAGCTTCAATTGTTTCATCATCATGAAGTTTAAACAAGTATTTATAAACATCTTTACCCAATTGCTTTTTCAAAATGACTAAATCACCAATTATATACTCTTCTTTAAGTATTTGAATACACTCTTTTCCAACATTAGTCATATCTTCGAATGAAGTAACCCTTTTTTTATATAACCAATCAAAAACCTGACCAGCTTTAAATGGCTTTTGATTATGCTTTACCAAACAAGATGTTAACTCCTCAAATTCCACACCGTATATATCTGTCATTATTTCACTCCTAATTAAAAAGGTGAAGTTTACTTTTCCACCACAAAGTCTTCAACCTTATTTATGTTTCGATATTGTAAAGTAATATTATAAAGAGGATCTGTAATAATTATCTTCTTTAATTTATTTTCCTCACTAATAACTTCAATTTTCAATTCCTCGATAGCATACGTATCACTTTTACTTCCATCAAAATTAACTATTGAATCAACCAATTCAGATTCATCTATTAAATCTTTAATATACTTTATATCAAAATACTGATTGTTGAACTTATCATCAATTAAAACAAAATTATCACTTTCAATCCATGAATCATCTTGTTTTATTGAAACCTTGTCATAAAAGATATAAACTTCACTATCAATAATATTATTTGTTTTTTTTATGAAGGTATCCTTATTACTATACTTTTTACCTTCTAAACTAATCATCTGATTTTCATTTGATGTCACTTCATAAAGATATTCATAATTATTAGCTATCCCTAACCACATATCCTCTTCTGTCTTATTATCTGGTACCACATCATTTGAACCTGCTAACACAAAAACGAAAGTAAAGAAAATTATGTAAAAACCAAAGAAAACTAATGGTTTTGTATACTTGTTTTTCCTTAATTCTTTAATCTTTTCCCACTTCATAAGCTTATCCTCTCTATTCACATATTTTGCCTATTAAAAGCTCTTTATCTTTAAGACCATTTAAGAAGTCTTTAGCACTCATCCTTTTACGACCTTCTAATTGAACTTCAGTAAAAATAATTTCCCCATTATCCACTTTAATACCAATACCATCTTCATATAATTTGACAATTTCACCATTAAAATTATTAGTATAAACTTCATCACTCATTGTTGCATTCCACACCTTAAGTACTTTGGCTTCAAGCATACAATAGGCTCCCGGCCAAGGATTTAAGCCCCTAATAGTATTGTATAGTTGCCTCTTTGACTTAGAAAAATCAAGATGTTCATCTTCTCTTTTGATAGCCCACGCATAAGTTACCTCCCCCTCGTTTTGCTTTATAGGCTTAATATTGCCAGAGATAATATCTGGTAATGTATCTAATAACAAATCACGTCCTAAAAGACTTAAACGTTCGTGAAGGTTACCAACATTATCAGTCAATAAAATTTCTTCTTCTTTTTGTCTGATAATAGGACCCGCATCCATACGTTCAACCATATACATAATTGTAATACCCGTCTTACTATCACCATTCATAATCGCACGATGGATAGGCGCTCCGCCTCTTAACTTAGGTAATAATGATGCATGAACATTAACACAACCATAACGTGGAGCTTCTAACAAAACCTTAGGTATTATCTGACCATAAGCACATGTAATAATAATGTCTGCTTTAAGATTTAATATATCTTGGTATTCAACTTTAATATCTTCAGGTTGAAAGACAGGTAATTGATGCTTCAAAGCAAGTTCTTTAACAGGTGAAATCTTATTCCCATTCCTATCAGGTTGACAGACAACACCAACAACGTTACACCTTTCAATTAAAGCACTTAGTATAGGAACACTGAAATCCGGTGTACCCATAAAGACAACCTTTAATTCTTTCATAATTCCTCCTATATCCATCTAGTTGGAGTTGATGCTGTTGAAGATTCATCATAAGTACCGAAGAAATCAACAATGTACTTCATTAATTGATCTAAATATTGGAAATTATCACTAACAATAAGATCAACATCTAATGTGTCCTTTAGACTTTTTGCAAAACGATAATCATCCATATATTTATATATAGCCTCATCAAGTTGTTTTATCAATGTTAGACTATCATCACCTTCATCAACCTTGAAAATATAATCTTGATAATACTGGATTAATCTCTTAGTAAGAAGATCATCTTCTAAAAAGTCGAAATTAACAATATCATCGAAATGAGAACAACATGTCAATATTTTTACCTTTTCCCTCACAAGATCACTCCTATCTTTATAATCTACTTATATCTTGAATTGTTATTAAGATCATTAATAACAATAATATAGCAAAACCTATCGCATGAATTATATTTTCTATTTTCGGATTAACTTGCGATCCCTTAATTTTTTCAATCAAAAGAATTAATAAGCGTCCTCCGTCGAATGCTGGGAATGGTAACAAATTAATGAATCCTATATTTATACTTAAGAACGCTATAAGATATATTATATTTTTTATACCAGCTGCCGCTTCTTCTGCAACCATAGAGTATATACCCACCGGTCCAGCTAAATTTTCCGTACCCAACTTACCCGTTATCAAATTGCCAACAACACTATACATTGTCTTGAAAATTGAAGCAAATTTTACAACCGTAAATTTAACAGCCTCGCCCAAACCATAATTAACTTTATCTGTAAAAACAATGCCAAATTTATATGTGGTTTCCTTATCAACAACTTCTTTTTTAGGAGCAACTTGATAAAACTCTATATCACCATTATCCTTTCGAACTTCAAACGTTAACGTCGAACCCTTAGGAACAATTTCAAACTTCATCATAACATCATCATACGTTGACACATATTGACCATTAACACTTAAAATTAAATCGCCCTTTTCCATACCCGCTTCTTGAGCCGGATAATTATCTAATGTATCTTTAAGATATGGTTTTAACTCTGGAGCACCATAAAATAACCCAATAACAAATAATAAAATAAATGCTAAAATAAAGTTAAAGAAACATCCCGCGATAATAGTTGAAAATCGTTGAAACCATGTTTTTGACTGCATACGTCTATCTTCTGGGACATCCTTATTTTCATTAATTTCTTCACCCGCCATTTGGACAAAGCCTCCAAGTGGAATCAAACGAATAGAATATACAGTTTCATCATTCTTACGCTTATAACTATATAGCTTAGGTCCCATACCAATAGCAAATTCATAAACATAAATACCTGCCCTTTTAGCAAAAAGGAAATGACCCAACTCATGAACAAAAACAGTAACACCAAGAATTAAAACAAAATATATTAAAGACATAATTAAAATCCCCCTTCTATAGAACAAACATCAATAATAAATACCCTAAGGATGCAAAAATAATACTATCTAAACGGTCTAACACGCCCCCATGACCTGGCATTAAAGTGGAAACATCCTTTTTATTATAACGCCTCTTCATAGTAATAAAAACCAAATCACCAAATTGACCCACCAATGAAAGCAAGGTT